>CALLXA010000001.1 GCA_938015795.1 uncultured bacterium
TCAGAAGATATGTTTACAATATTTTTTTGTGGATCAAAATAGTCATTCAATTTACCTCCTGTTGTAATAATAGTTACAGAAAAGCCTTCGTTATTATTTATTAAATGAGCAGCATCAAGTCCTGTAATGTTGCTACCTGATGTAATATGTGAATATTTGCTATATGTTGTTTTTACAATAATTTGTGCAATTAAAGCTAATACAAAACCAGGTATAGCAAAATACAAATAAATAGGATCAATATAATACATATTCAATGATTAATAATTTAAAGGATTAAAAGATATTTTTTACAAAAGAGTTGTTTTTCATATCATAAAAAATTACAGCTAATATACCTCCTGTTAGTGCTGTAATTAATTGATTGATACCCATTGTTGTAAGAAATATTGTTGGTAAATTAAAACTATTTACAAATATATTAGCTACAGAGAAGAGAAATACTGTTTTTAAGAAACTGCCTAATATCACAGAAATATATTTATTTCCCACTTTATATATTACACTTGAGTATATTAAGTTAGAAAGAATAATAAAGGGTATCAAGTAAAGAAGAAATATTGTTGCACCATTAAACAATATGCCGTGTAGATATGCTGATAATGAAGGAAGTATTAATATCGGGATTGTTTTTTTTAGACCAAACTTTAAAGTGGAAATTGTAATTAATAAATTTATACACATACCTACTAATATTTGAGGCTTTTCAATTAAGAAAGGTATTGAGAAAGAAAGTGCATAGAAAGATGTCAATAAAATAGTATCTATATTTTCTAATAACCAAACTTTAAACCTACTTGTATTATCATATTTAATTATTTCCATATACATATATATTATAACTTTACGATTTAAAATTAAAGGTTTTAAAAAGGAATTAAGTAATGTATATTTAAATATGGAAGACAGTTTTAAACCTCAGGTAGATATAAAAGAACAGGACACAATATGTATGTTGGCACCTTCTTTCTCAGCGGAATTTGATTACCCCGGGGTAATATATAGATTAAGGAAATTAGGTTTTAAGCATGTTGTAGAATTAACTTTTGGAGCTAAGATGACAAATCTTGCTTACTATGCTTTTTTAAAAGATAGTATTGATAGTGGTGAAAATAAAACATGGATTGCATCTCCTTGCCCTACTTTAGTTAACCTTGTTAGAACAAAATATCCTCATCTTGTTGAAAATTTAGTTCCTGTACATTCACCATTAGGTTGTATGGCTTTTATATGTGACAAGATATATCCAGATTGTAAGAAAGTATTTATCGGTCCTTGTGTAACTAAAAAACTAGAGTCAAAGGAGTTAGGTAATATAGATGATGCATGGACTTTTAAAGAGTTATATCAATTATTTAAGAGTGAAAATATTCCAGAAAATATAGAAGAATCTGAGTTCTGTTTTACTTTTGATAAATTCTATAACGACTATACTAAAATCTATCCAGTTTCAGGTGGCTTATCTACTACTCTTAACTATAGTCATATTTTAAAAAAGAAAGAGATTTTAGTTACTGATGGATTAAAGAATGTAATCCCAGTATTGGATGCTTTTGAAAATGGAAAATACAAAAAGTATAAATTTCTAGATATTTTAAGCTGTGAGGGAGGATGTATTAATGGTCCAGGTATGATTGGAGATAGGTCTGTAAAGGAAAGAAGAAAGAAGATAATACAATATAAGAATTACGCTCAGATGTATGAAAAAGATTTAGGTAGAACTGGTTTGAAGATTGAGGCTGAAGGAATAGATTTTAAAAGAAAATTTTAAGTAATTTAATATATAAAGTTTCAATAGATATCAATTATGAATAAATATATGGAAATAGCTGACAGTGAAGCTAGAAAAGGAATTAACAGAAAGCATGGGGGGCCATTTGGTGCAGTTATTGTTAAAAATGATAAAGTTATTTCAAAATCACATAATGAAGTATTAAAAAGAAATGACTGTACATGCCATGCTGAAATGTTAGCTATCAGAGAGGCCTCTAAGAAGCTTAAAACATGGAATTTAAATGGTTGTGAGCTATATACTAATTGTGAACCATGCCCTATGTGTAAAGCAGCTATTAATTGGGCTAAAATTAAAATTGTTTACTACGGTTGTAATTCAGAGGATTTAAAAGAAATAGGATTTGATGAAAAAGAAGGTAATAACAAAGGTCTAGAAATGAAAGAGTTAAACAGAGATGAATGTAAATCCTTACTTGGAGAGTATAAAGGTACTTTATATTAAAAAATTTTGACATCGAGTACGATCTCCTTTACACTATCCAATAACCTCAAAATACTAAAACATGTCTAAATACATATTTGTATCTGGCGGAGTTATTTCTGGTATTGGTAAAGGCATCTCCGCTGCCTCAATTGGTTTCCTTCTCAAATCATATGGTCAAAAAATAACCATGATAAAGGCTGATCCTTACCTTAATGTTGATGCTGGAACTATGAATCCCCTTGAACATGGAGAAACATTTGTTTTAGAAGATGGTTTTGAAACAGATATGGATATCGGTACATATGAAAGATTTGTAAATGAATCTTTTGCAAGACCAAACTCTATGACATGTGGTGCTGTATTGGACAAAGTCATTAAAGATGAAAGATCTTTAGCATATGAAGGTAAATGGGTTAGCATGGATTATCATGTCCCTGAAGAAATAATTGCTTGGATAGAGAAAGAGGGAAATGATTCTAAATCAGATATCACTATAGTTGAAATTGGTGGTACAGTTGGTGAAATTGGTAACAGTTTGTTTTTAGAAGCAAACAAAATAATGAAAATTAGAAAGCCAGATGATGTTCTACATATACATGTATCATATTTACCAGTACCTGGAACATTGGGAGAGATGAAAAGTAAACCTGTTCAACTTTCAGTTCAAATGTTAAATAATCATGGAATTCATCCAGATTTCATTATAGCTAGATCCGAAAATGGTTTAGATGAAATTAGAAAACAAAAATTATCACAATACTGTTTTGTACCAAAAGAAAACATTATTTCTGCTCCAGATGCTGATTGTATATATGATATTCCTGTTAATTTTGAAAAAGATAATATTGGTAAGAATATTCTAAAGAAATTAAAAATTAAACCAATAAAAACTGAATTATTAAAAAATTGGAAAGAGAAAACAAAAAGAAGAATTCATTCTAAAAAAGATATAAATATTGGAATAGTAGGTAAATATTTTAAAAGCGGTAACTTTGATCTAAAAGATTCATATGTTTCTGTATTAGAAGCTGTAAGGCATGCCAGTTGGGAATATGGTTTAACTCCAAAAATTAAATGGTTTGTTGCTGATGATTTAGATACAAATATTGAGAAACAAGAAGAATTACTTAAAATGGATGGTGTTATAGTACCTCAAGGATGGGGATCCAGAGGCTCTGAGGGTAAGATCAAGGCAATACAGTTGGTGAGAGAAAATAATATCCCATATTTAGGTTTGTGCTACGGTATGCAAATGGCAGTTATTGAATATGCAAGAAATGTATGTGGAATAAAAGATGCTAATTCTGAGGAGGTAAACCCTGCTTCTAAAAATCATGTTATCCATATGATGGAAGATCAGAAAAAGAAGATTAAGAACAAAGAGTATGGTGGAACTATTAGATTAGGAGCATGGCCTTGTAAATTAAAATCTGGTTCTGTTTTGGAATCTCTTTATGAGCAATATGCTAATGGCTTATTTAAACATGATTTACCTATTGTTCAAGAAAGACATCGACATAGGTATGAGTTTAATAATGAGTACAAAGAGATATTGAAAAAAAATGGTTTAATTATCTCTGGTACAAGTCCTGATGGAAAGTTAGTAGAAGCAATTGAATTACCAACCAAAGCACATCCTTTTTTTGTTGCTACACAGTATCATCCAGAACTTAAAACTAGATTTATAGAACCACACCCAATATTTTTAGGTTTTATACAGGCGGCTAAAAAGGATTAAGATATATTTTAATCAACAAGTTTAGCAATCATACAGAAACGGCCTTGGTCTTTTTGATTCTGTCTAAAATCTCTAACATGAGAGAAGTATTCTTCACTTAAGTATGTATCAGTAGTATCTACTTGTATTTGTTTATCTTCTATACCTAGTTCTTTTAGCTGATCAATTGTAAATCCTAAATTATCTATGTGAAATTTTTCAGGATCATCACCATCTTGATATATATACTCTTTCCAATCAGAAGATATTAAATTAAATATATTGTTATCATATATCAATGATTCTTTTTGAATTCCAGGACCTATTATTATTTCTAAATTACTTACTGTACAATTAAATTCTGTAGCAAGTTTTTTAACAACCTTTTGAACAATCTTTAAATCTGTATTTGGCCAACCACCATGTACTAATGCTAAAACTTCTTCCTTTGTATCATGGATTAATATCGGTAAACAATCCCATCCATCCATATACATACCAAGTTCTTTTCTATATGTAATTAATGCATCACAATTTATTGCAT
>CALLXA010000002.1 GCA_938015795.1 uncultured bacterium
ATCACTTCTGTTCTTACTTAGATAGAAAGGTATTTCTTTAACATTAAACCCTACTCTACCTACCTCATTTAATATATCTGAGTCAATTGCAAACCTATCCACTGTAAGATTAGGTAATATTCTTTTAATTACATCCTTTTTGAAAAGCTTTAAACCACAACCAACATCTGAGACATTAACAGGTAATTTTAAAAGAACTTTATTTGTTAATACAAGACCGTAAGAGAAGATCTTTCTTTTAAATGTTAAATCTACATTAGAATCTTTATGAAATTTGGAAGGTATTACAACTTCAACATCTTCTTGCTTTATAGCTTCTATAGCTTGTCCTAAAGTTCTAAGATATATATCTGAGTCTGCATCTGTAAAACCAATTACATCACCATTAGCTTTCTTCATACCATATCTAACAGCATATCCCTTACCTCTATTCTTTTTATATCCTAATACAGTTATTTTAGAGAGTTTATTCTCTTTGATATATGTTTCTAAAATATTTTTAGTGTTATCAACATACCCATCGACTACAAAGATGAGTTCAAAATTAGGATTTTTTCTAGAAAGGTATCCATACAATCTTTCTAATTGATCCAATACTTCGTTTTCTTTTTTATATGTTGGTATAACCAAAGATATTTTCATTTAAAAAGTGTGAATATTTATTTAATATATATGAATGCATCTAAAACCCCTTGAGGGGAAGCTTTCGCTTAGGAAAGCTTCTTTCTCAAGGTCTTTGCTGTAGCAAGGAATGACATTCCTAATGTAAATACCACTAAAGCAGCTATATATATGATTCCTGTTTCAAATCCGGTATCGATAGGCTTGTGTGGGTTATATGGTGTATAAATACCACCATCTGCAAAAGTTGCAGATACATTTAAGAAAGAAATTACAACTACAGTAAGAGTTGTTACTAACTTCTTCATATAAAGGGCTAGTTAATTTAAATGCAACATCATTATATCAATTAATAGCCAAATTGTCCATACTATGGGTTACTCTACTCTTTCTGCATAGCGAAAGATTCGAACTGGGGAATTGAAGTACTTACAGGTATAAAGGATTAAATCTGCTGAATAATCTGTTATATGTGTGCTCTCAACTTCTTCGGTTATCTTATATTTAAACTCTCTCTGATCCCAAATAATTGCTATCTCATCACCTACATGTGTATTTGGAAGATTGTAAAAAGAAATCTTATTCCTTGTCTGTCTATCCCAATATATATATCCAAACCTATGTGCGGCAATGATTATTGGCTTCTTACCATTCATTGGAGTTCCATAATCAGGAACCAACCAAGAACCTTCTTTTAAGGCTTGATCATATGATGAATCTGTAGATATTGGTGTATGTACATTTATTTTAGGAATTAAAAGCAGTGATTCTTTTGGCAGATCTTTATCTTGTGGTGGAAGTGTGGAATCAGTTACTCCTATATTTATAATTCCAGAATCTTCGACTTTCTCAGATATTATTGCCACATCTTTTTCTGTTTGATTAGGAAACAATCTATATATTATATATGGAGATATAGGGATAGATACAAGGATCAAGGCAAAGAGTAAAAATACAAACCCCAAAACAGTGTATGATTTTGATACTTTTTTAAGTAATTCTTGTTTATCCATTAATTCTTACTTCTTAAATATATCTCGAATATATATTAACACTATATTCTATTTGTATATACCTCTGTATTTATTATACAAATCATGGAAATTATTACACCACTCTTTTATATATATATTACTCTCAAACAAAGGCTCTAAATCTATTAACAGATCTTTTGTTTTAATCTTTAAAACAATATCATCTAACTCCTTAAATATATCATCCTTACTTTTTCCAAAATCTTTAAACACATACTCATTAGGAGTTATTTCTTTCTGCATATACCAAACTAAATCGTAAAAATCCCGACCCTTTATACTTACACCAGTATCACCCTTCCTATACACCCTATTTATACAAGCTAACATCTTACCAGCCATTAAAGTTTCTAATGTATAGTGTTTTATCACCATATTATATATATCCTTTGTATATGGTGTAACCTCAGTATTGAAATCGTTTAGAGTATTTTCATTTATCTCGACTTTAACGTGTAGTTTTTCGTTTTCTATATCTGCAAGATTAAGTTTATACAAAACTTCAAACTTAAGTGTACATCTATTTATATGTTCACTCTTTTGTATTGATGCGGAGATTAGATCAAATTTTTCGTTTTTAAAGTATGTTAAGAAGGTATTTTTTAGATCTTCTAAATCTATTTGTATATTTGTTTCAAAATCTAAATCTTCGGATAACCTATTAAGGTTATATATTTTCCTTAAACAAGTACCACCATAAAAGATTAAGTTCTTGTATTTACTATCGTTATATATGATGTACAGAATTATATCCTGCAGGTATTCCTTTAATATATTACGAATGTAGGCATCACTATATCCCTTTTCTTTGTATTCTTTTACTAGTAAATCTAGCTTATATGTTATTGGATGCATGTTTTATTATATTTTCAACTATATTTACTATTTTTCTATCTCTAGATATTCTCCCATATCTTTCTAATTCTTTAAAATCTTTTTTTGAAAAGTCATTAAGATTTAATCTTAATTCTTCAACTAAATTAAAATTCTGGATATCTATTGGTAAAGTATTAGCTTTAAAGTAGATGTAATCAAAAAGAGCTTTTGTTTTCGTAGCTATGTAGTAATCATTATTTAAAAACTTCTCTATTGTATATCCAGTAAATAGTTCTTTTTTAATACTTTTGTATATAAAGGTACCGAGTTTATTTTCAAATGTTCTACCTGTTTTCAAAGTCACGGAAGTTATTGGATATGTAGCTTCTGTTAAGATATTGTATTTAGATAGTACATATTCTAAAGATACGTATGAAGGTGTTCTTAGTTTGTTTGCAATTAAGTTTAGGAAATTAGCATCTTTTGAGTATGAGTCATATGTTTCCTTGAGTATATATATACCATTTTTGAGTGATATTAATTTTCCTTTTTCAGACCATCTCAATATGTTTTTTGTGATGGTTTCTTCTTTATCACTACTTAAGTCTCTTAATGTATCTTTTGTAATGAATATTGCATTATTTAATTTTTTTGTTTCATTTATCCTCATTTTGTTGTTCTAGAATATGGACACATTATGTCCTAAATCCGGAACGATGTCAAGGGCGTTAATTCTTACTTCTTAAATATATTTCCAATATCATACCACTATTTTTCATTTCTAAAGCATTAGCTTTACCAATATATCTATAATGCCAACTCTCATAATTAAAACCAGTTGTACTTTCATAACCCAATGGAAAAGATATCACAAAACCATATTTATAACTATTTTCTTTTAACCAAGCACTAGCCTTTGTATTATTAAACAAAACACCTAACTGATTATTAACTTCGGGACTACTAAAATCTATAGCAGTACCCAATTGATGTTGGCTATGCCCTGCCCTAGCAGATATCTTATCTGCAGCATCTACACTACCACCATTATATTGTACCCAATAGTTATATGTACTTACTTGTGTACTGTATGACCTGTATGCAGATACTACACTTAAAGATATTCCGTCAGCCTTGGCATCAGTTACTAAACTCTTAAGATCATTGATTAATATAGAACGTAAGTAATAATTACTGCCATTTATTATTCCCGTACTACTTAAATTTGTTAAATCACTTGGTGCATATGTTGAGGGTAATTTATATGATTTGTTTACTAATACTAAAAGATCATTACCATTTCTAGTTGTCTCTTTTATATCACTTGGATATGACCAGTAGTTACTTGTTGATGATAATGGTGTACTAAGGACGGTATTTGTACTTATATATGTTCTTTCCGGTTTTATATCTTCTATTATTTCTTCTTTTACTTCATTCTGTTTTACCACAATATATTCATCTTGTTTGTATTCAATTTCTTGGTTATTTCCTGTAAAAAATACCAGTATTGTTGTAAATATTGTTGTTAATATTTCTTTCATATATTGATTATACCTTAAGTTAAGAAGTTTTTAACAAAGGCTTGTTAGCATAAGGTATATGTTAAAACCTTGTTATGTATTTATAGATGCCTCTAATCTATTCTATGGTGGTAAAAATAGATTGAATTGGAGAATTGATTATGAAAAGCTAATCTCATATTTAAGATATAGATATGAAGCAGAGGAGATATATTACTACTCTGGTGTTGAAACACATGGTTTTGAAGCAGAAATTAGATCTACAGACGATTATCCTATTGGTTCTCTTCTAAATCATCTTAAAGAGATTGATAAAACAGGTGTGAGAATAAGGGAGGATATCTTAAATAAGGATGTTGCCAAGCTTAAATTTCTACATAAGTTGCAATCTTTTGGTTATAAATTAAGATTGAAACCCATTAAGCATATTCGAAATATTGATGGTAGCTACAAAGTGAAAGCTAATTGTGATGTAGATTTAACTCTTGATATGGTTAGATTAAAGGATGAATTTAATAGTTTCTTATTATTTTCAGGAGATGGTGATTTTGAATTATTGTTAAAATATTTTAAAGAAAAAGAGTATTTTTTCAAAATTTATGGAAAATCTAGTAATACAGCTTTTGTTATTAAAAGAAATTTCTCAGAAGAATATATTGAATTTGAAAAATTGAAAGAGATTATTAAACAAAAATGAGGAGAACATTTTTTGTAATGGTCTCCTCTCGTTCGTGTATGTGTATTTTATATTAAATATATGTAATTTTCAATTATTATTTTGGATTTTTATTAAATCTTTGTAGGAATTTCTAGAGTGTGATATGTTTCTTGGATTTTAATTGAGTTTTTTATTTTTAACCTGAATTTAACAGGAAACAAAAAAGAAGAATGGAAGTTTTATATACGTTAAGAAAGTTTAAAAGATTTTTAGTGTTATATAAAAACTCATATATATACATATATGAATATTTAAATAAAATAGCATGTATTGTTTATTGAGAAAGGAGGAATAACAGAACCCAAAAGGTTCTTGGGTTCTGTTATTTAAAAGCTAATCACAACCTATTTTGACCTCGAAGGAGTTTATATCTTTTTCCATCTTGATTGTTTCTCCGTCTTTATAACATCTTCCTTCGAACTCCCAAGTATCATCTTGTCCGAAACGTAACGTTTCTATGAAAATTGAAACGTTCGTTTCAGCTATGCATCTCCCCTCGACAAAATCGTCGAGGGACCCGGATACCACAGGTATCCAGGTGACTGGGAATGGGGGCAGTTCTATAACCCTCTCCCCATAACACAAAATCCGACCATATGGTTCCTCTTTGGGTTGACACCCGGAAAGAACAAAAACTGCGAATATAACAAAAACAAGAACCAAAATCATTTTCTTCATTTCTTTCTCCTCTTTTTTTTGTTAAAAAAGAATATTTTTACATTTCCTTATCAAAGGAAAAAACCACATTAAGTGGATAAAACTAAATATTAAAATAATAATTAGCTATACCCACTTAATATGGAAAAGAAAGATTACAATACATGCTATGTATATGTGTAAAAAGATATAAATCAAATACACATAATTTTTAACGAACAGAGAACTTAGTAAAAAACATAAGAACTCATTAAAAACATACCGAAGATATATCTCTATATGAGTCCTCCTGGTTACT
>CALLXA010000003.1 GCA_938015795.1 uncultured bacterium
TAGTTATAATAAAATACCTTTGTGGGTAGCTGGTGATAAGTTAGGTAAAAATTATCAATTAACATATGGTGAAAGTGCATATGCAAATTATCAACCAGATAGAAATACTGTTGGGTTGTGGCATATGGATGAAAATAATGGTGGAAGATATGTAATAGAATCATTCAAAACTGTTGGTACTAGATCTTACACGATACCAACTGGTGTTACAAAAGTAGATGTGCTTGTAGTTGGTGGTGGTGGTGCTGGTGGAAGTAATGTAGGTCTATCTACTTCTGTAGGAGCTGGTGGTGGTGGTGCTGGAGGTGTTAAATATACTAGTGGATTCTCAGTTACACCAGGAACAAGTATAACTGTTACAGTAGGAGGTGGTGGTGTATCACCAGCTAGTGCTGGTAAAGGTGGTAATGGAGGTTCTTCTGTATTTGGCTCAATCTCAGTATCTGGTGGTGGTGGTGGTGGATTTAGAAATGGTGCGGGTTTAAGTGGAGCTTCAGGTGGTGGTGGTAGCTACAATTATGCTGGAGGTGCAGGAATTTCAGGTGAAGGGTATCGAGGTGGTAATGGAACTTCGAATAACTATGGTGCACCTGGAGGTGGTGGAGCTGGAGCTATTGGTACTGATTCACCAGGTCTTAACATAGGTAGAGATGGTGGAGTTGGAGTTGATTATTCCTCTGTATTTGGTACTGGATATGGTGCTAGTGGATGGTTTGGTGGTGGTGGTGGTGGTGGTGGAAGAGATACATACGCTGCTGGTGCTGGTGGAACAGGTGGTGGTGGAACAGGTGGATCTAATGCAAATGGATCAACCGCAACAGCAAATACTGGAGGAGGTGGTGGTGGAGCAGGAGATACTTGGCAAGGTGGTTCAGGTGCATCAGGTATTGTTTTAATTAAATATTGGGTAGGTAATGTTGATGATTCATCTAACTCAAAAAACATTGGATTTGCTAATGGTCCAACATCTGCAGAGGGTAAAATTTCAAATTCTTGGAATTTTGATGGTATCAACGACTATATAGCAGTACTTGAAAATGACACATTGGATCCATCATCAATAACTATTGATGCTTGGATTAAAATAAATATATATGCTGACGGAAATTTTGTAAATAAAGGAGATAATAATGGATATCGTATTAAAACTCTACCAAATGGAACAATACGTTTCCATGATAGAGGTTCGACCAATTATATTACTACAATATCTAAAGTTCCAAAGAATCAATGGGTTCATATTGCAGCCACTGGAGACTCTACAGGATTAAAAATATATGTTAATGGTAATTTGGAAAGTTCTAATTCAACACCGTATGGTGGTGCAAATACTACTAGTGATTTAATTTTTGGACATTATGCAAGTACAGAGTGGTTTGGTGGTTTACTAGATGAGGTTCGTATATCTAATGTTGCTCGTTCTGCAGAAGAGATACGACAAGCATACGAAGTTGGGTTCAGAACTAAAGATGTAGATATAGAATTTAAAGCAGATTTACAATCAGGAAATCTAATATCTGATTCTGATGATAAATCATTCTCTATATCGGAAACAGAATATGGTTCAACAGAAGAAATAGAAAATCTTTCAGAAGGAGATAATATAATAATCTATGAAAACTATGGGGGAATAGAATATAAGGCACAGGGAGAAATTGAAACTTTAAATACAAATACAGGTCTTGTAACTGTAACTTCTTGGAAAGAGGGAAGTACATTCCCAAGCAATGGATATACAATTAATGCTACGGTATTTAAGTGGCAAAGAGTATATCTTGATCTTTGGGGATCAACTAATTTAGAATATGACAACGATTCTGTTACAAATATTACAGTCAAAAAAATTAATGATAATGGTTCAAATCTTTACATTGATGATATACGAGCAGGAGAAGAGTTAGCATATTTAGGAAGTACAAAATATTTCCAATATGATTCTATTTTTACTACATATGATAGCAATATAACTCCTTACTTAAGCTCTGTGCAGATAGATTACTCTTCTAGTTTTGTTGGACCTACAAATGAGCAATTAATGAGGCATGGAAAATGGTTTGATAGTAATGGTGCTAAACAAAACTTTTGGTGGATTGATAGTCAGTAATTGCAAAAATATGTAAATATCTGTAACCTTGTAGTATAAATTTTAAAGATAATAAACATGGGATTAGTATCGGATATATTTAAAGAAAATAAAAAAATATTACTATTATCTTTAGGATTACTTGTTGCCGCTTCATTAGCAATGTTAATGACTCAATCTAGTGTATATGAACCCCTTGATTTAACTGTTGAAAAAGATACATATACTCAGCCAGATCAGGTGTTAGAAGAGGGCATAGATTATCAAGCGTTAATAAAAACATCTTTCGGAGATATAAAAGTAGATTTGTTTGAAAGTGAAACGCCAACAACTGTAAATAGTTTTCTATTTTTGTCGGGTAAAAAATTCTATGATGATATAATTTTTCATAGAGTAGTAAGAGGTTTTGTAATACAAGCAGGAGATCCTAAAGGAACAGGTCTTGGAGGACCTGGATATACATTTGCAGATGAAATTACTGAAAGAAAATTTGAACCATATATTTTAGCTATGGCTAATGCAGGTGCTAATACAAATGGATCTCAATTCTTCATTGTTTCTGCAGATATTGTTGATGGAAATATTCAAGCATTACAAGGTAAATATACTATTTTTGGAAAGGTAATTAGTGGATTTGCTGTTGTTGATTCTATAGAAAGAGTAGAAGTAGATGTTGATGATAAGCCAATAAATGATATAAGGATTGAGTCTATTCAAATTTTAGAAAATTAAGAGAAAGTTCATAAATACAGAGTATATTCTTAATATATGAATAATATATGTATTAAGAAAACTCTCTTACTTTTAATCCTTTTGTTAGATAGTGCGATATTTTTTATCTTGGGTCTACTTACAAATTCCCTTTTTATACCAATCATTCCTTTTTTTGAACAGAAAGTTAATCAAGAAACTGTGTATTTAATAGAAGATAATAATGAGCTTGTAGAGGAAGAGCCTGATATTAAGGAGCTGGATAACACATGTCCCATAAGGGTTGATATCAGTGGTGCTTTGAATAATCCCGGCGTGTATTGTTTTCAAAAAGAAGAGCTTTTAATTGATGCTATAAATAAGGCGGGTGGTTTTAGCAATAAAGTAGGTATGAAATTTGTATCAAGAAAAATCAATCTTGCCAGTACTTTGATTAAGAATCAAAAAATATATATTCCATACGAAGAGGATCTCATATGTACACTTCAAGATTTTCAACCATACACAAAGGAGGTTGAGTACCTTCCTGCTGTAAATATGAATCAAGAAGGAAATGAGAGCCCTCAGAGTGTTGCTCAGAGCCAACCTGAACAATCAAGTGTGAGTAGTGAAAATACAGATGCCAAAGAGGACGTAGTAGAGGAAGATTGTATTAATATAAATAGTGGCACTAAAGATCAACTTATTTTGTTAAATGGTGTGGGTGAAAGTACCGCTCAAAAGATTATTGATTCAAGACCATTTAAAACGATAGAAGATATATTAAAAGTTAGTGGAATAGGTGAAGCTACTTTTAATAAATTTAAGGAACAAATTTGTTTGTAATATGTTCCACAGTATTAATATAGCAATATTTGGTTTTATAAAAAAAGTAAAGTCTTTGTTTCTATATGTATACGATTTCAAAGTTATATTCATATCGATTTTGTATATAATTTTTAATACATTAGGACTAACTTATCTGAGAAACATAAATCTCGAACATACTATGAGGCTTACCTGCTCGGTATTTGCATCATTATTACTTTTTCTTATCGCACACACTGTAATGAGAAACATTGTGAGAAATAATA
>CALLXA010000004.1 GCA_938015795.1 uncultured bacterium
GATTTTAAAGCCTGTATATCCATTTATATATTTACCAGAGTAATCCCAATCCACATTTACATTTCCAATACTTGGAGATTGTGTATCAACTACAAAGTGTAATCCTAATACATCTCTAAATTGTGTTATTGCTGTAACGTCGTTTCTTACTGCGTTATCATATACCTGATGTGCCATGTAATATTCGCCATCTGGTAGTGTTGCTATACAGTTCGTAAATTGTACGGGTACTGTTTGTGTGAATGCTGTTCCAGAGATTGGTAAGAGGTTTGGAGTCTTTCTCCATGAACAGTATGCTTTTTCACCAAAGCTAAATGTTCCATCGTCTTTTGCTTCAAAGATTACATATGAGTCTTGAAGTAAGCTTGATGATGGTGATTTGTCTTCATATTTTCCTGTGAATGATAGTTGTGATATTCCTTTAACATATGCAATGGGATCATTTATTTCTACGTTGTTATTATAGTGTGTGTATTTTGCTGTTGGTGCATTTGTATCTATTACTATGTCTTGTTTAGCAATTGTTTTGTTTCCAGCAATGTCAGTGATTGTTAATGTTGCTGTATGTTTTCCATCTGGTAATACAATAAATTCGGGGGATGTCCATATTCCTCCTGTTAGTTGTGTTGTGTAGTTTTGTCCTCCTAATTCTATTTTTACATTTGAGACTCCGTTGTTGTCATTGTATGTACCATATAGCTTTGGTGTATTATCATTTGTAATGAAGTTTGTTATGTTTCCAGATGAGTATACTAATCCATCTATTGATCCAGTTGGGGAGACTCTATCTAGTGTTACTCCGCACCATTCGCTTGGTTGACCTATATTTCCTGCAATATCTACTGCTCTTGTGATGTATTTGTAATATCCGTCTTCATTTCTAATATCACCTGTATAAAAAGATTTAGTTAAAGTTTTGAATAATTCATTATCTTTTATTCCGTATATATAATGATCAAAATCTGTTTCAGTATTATCGTCCCAATCTACTGTTATTTTTCGATTATTAGTATATCCCTCACAACCTAATACTGTTCCATTGTAGTCTTTTATTGTAAGGCCTGAAGGTGTTGTTGGAGCTGTGTTGTCTATTGTGAAATTCTTCCTCCAGCCGATTTGGCTGTTTTCTAATGAATCATACGGTCTGAAGTTAAAATAATTGCCTTCAAAAGCTTCATTTATATTATTTCCATTTTTATATTTATCTGGAACTATATATATGAATTCAAAATGTGTAGGATCAATCATTGTCATTTCTCCTGCAATTAATTCGTCACCATTCCAAGGAAATGCTCTGATCCAAATTTGTACTTTTGATATATCGCTGTATGTATCTTCTACTTCTATTAAGATTTTGGTGTTGTCTCCAGATTTTGTTAAGTATGTTTCTTCCCAATTGCCGTTTTTCTCTACATACATCTTAGAATCAAGAATTACTGGAGCTGAATTGTCAAAAACAAATCCTCTTGAAATAGTGGTGCTTTGATTTCCAGCTACATCTAGTGCGTTAGTTCGAATGGAGTAATTGCCATCTGGATATTGAGTTGTATCAATTGTACATGTCGCTGTGTATTCATTAACACCGTTCCCTTGTTTGTTTAGGCAAGGTGCTAAATTATTTCCATCTTTATCTTTTAAATTTGCAATTAATTTACCAATTCCGTATTGATCTGTAGCTTTGATAGTAATATCGAAACTACCTTTGTGTATACTTCCTACTTCTGGGGTTAAAATTTCTACAATCGGTTTGATGTTGTCATGTGTTAGTGATAGTTCAGTATCTAAATTACCATTTCCGTTTTCATCGAATACAATATTTTGTGGCAAGGAAATCTTCATATTTCCAGTCACTATTGGGTGTATAACTGCTGTATATTCTGTTTGAGATATTTTCACAAAATCTGTTAATGTTGAATTTTGCAAAACTAAATCAGTTGATTGCAATTCATAAGCATTTTCATCAAAGGAAATAGTTACTGGAACGTCAGTGTCTTTTGTAGGGCTGATTACTGTTGTTGTTATGTTTGAAACAGGGCCTGTTTCATCTGATTTGTTCTCAAAAAGATAGATGTCTGTAACTCCATTGGTATATTCAAATTGAACATTATCAACGTAGTTAACTAAATTCGCATTCCCACCTGAGCTTCCTGAAACAATTGCTATTCCTGATTTCACATCAGAATCTGTTACTATTTGCCAATCTCCATAATCATTTACTACATCAGTAAAGGATGAGTAATTCGTACTGGTGTTGTTATGTCTTACGTGTAAACTGCCAGGCAAATTAGTGGAATATGTATTCCAATTGCTAGAAGAAGTGTTTCCTGGTACATATACTATTGAAGCATAATCGTAAACAGGAAAAATCCAAACCATGTGAGAGAATTTTCTTAAATATATATTTAAATAGTGATCAGATGAATCGGCATCTGAATATGTTTGCCATGTAATGCTGCTTAATTTACTGTCTGAAAGTTTTCCACCATCTAGAACATCAAAGCCTAAAAAAGCCCTATTGTTACCGGTTTCCCTTTCCATTTTAATGTAATCACTTCCTAGTCCTATCTCCCTACCTTTATTTAAAACATCGCCAGTTGTGGTTACCATATCAGCTTTTGCTGCTCCTACTTCTGCTGTATTCCATTTATCATTTCGATTTGACCATGTCCAATCGTAAACTTGAGCTACTACAAATGTTGTAAAGTGATCTAACTCTTTTACAGTTACAAAACTATTATTTACTAATACATTATTTACATTTACAAAATCCTCTCCATCCTCACTATACTTAACCTCTACATCATCACCCTGTGTATTTGGTAATGTAAGATCAT
Organism: uncultured bacterium; assembly: GCA_938015795.1. GTDB lineage: Bacteria > Patescibacteriota > Dojkabacteria > SC72 > SC72 > CALLXA01. The sequence goes on from CALLXA010000004.1 coordinate 2,835, forward strand.
ATTTAAAAGATCCATTATCCATTGTAGAAGAAATATCCCATGCATAATCATCTGAAGTATTTAAATCAATCTTTTCATCATCTGTTAGTGAGACTTTTTTAATTACTAAATTACCCTCTTGTGTAACATCAGTAAATTTAACTCTTACATTTTCATTATCAGGATATACATACTCTTTAGCCTCTACAGTATTTACAGTATAGATGCCATTTTCAAAAGTATACTCAGGAAGTTTCTTTTCTTCTTCAAAAATATTCGTTTGAATTCCCTCATTTAGTATGTCTTCTGAAGTATCTACTACCACATGATTGTTTTCTATAGGTTGATACAGTTCTTCAGCCAACGCAATTGTTGGATAAAGGACATTAGAAGAAAGTACTGAGAAAAGAATTAAAATATTGAAAAACTTTTGAAACTTGGGCAACTTAGAAAAGATTGGCTTTGCCATGTATTTAGGGTGTAAAATTACTTTTGGTTATACATAGATTACCAAATCCATGTATAACTATGGATCGGTTTCGCCATTAGCTCGATATAGTGTGTAAGGCGACCAGTTGAGACTATATGTCATTGCTTTCCTATATCTTATAATATATTGACAGGATCACTCCTGTCAATATATTTAGCATTGTCTAAAGAATAAGGGTTTTAAACAGGTCTTAAAGTACCTGCAAACACCTGCCAAGCAAGTAGAGATTTTGCAACAAGACTTAGAATAACATATACCTTCTCACCATAGGTATAATCTTTCCATTTACCAACCTCTTTATATTGTAAAACAATATTAAAAGTAAAAGCATTAAAGAAAAGAAATATACTAAAGAAGATCCAATATACAAAATCAGGAGCTTTATATTCACCAGTACCAGAGCCAAAAA
>CALLXA010000005.1 GCA_938015795.1 uncultured bacterium
TCTCCTTTGCTTTTAAATTTGTTTCTAATGTCTTCAAATTTGTTAGTTATTTGATTTCCACTTTCAGAATTTTCGATATTTCCAGATCTAAAGGAAAGATTTTTTTCTAATGAATGCCTTACGGCATCTTCAATAGCTGAATATATTCTGTAGGGATTTTGAAATCTAACCTCCTCTTTTCTAGGATGTACATTTACATCAACAATTTCTGGCAACATTTTAATATTTAATATAAAGGAAATTTTTTCACCAAAAGGTAAGAATCTTGAATATCCTTCATATACAGCTCTAAGAATCCCCCTATCCTTTATAGCTCTACTGTTTACAAATATGTAATTTTTAACATTTTTAGGGCTATGGGAAGAGGGATGGGCAATGTAGCCTTGTACTCTAACACCATTGCCATCATATGTTACAGATATCATATCTTCAGTAAATTCCTTACCAACAACCAATGCAACTCTATCCTTCGTTATTTCTCCTGATTTAGAATTCTGAACAACAGGAATATCTTCAACTAGTTTTCCATCTTTTTCTAAAACAAACTGTATATTGGGAAATTCTAAAAAGAAATTAACCAATATTTCATATATCTTTCTATATTCTGTTTGTGCAGTTTTAAGATATTTCTTTCTAGCTGGAATATTGTAAAACAAATCTTTGACGGAAATAACGGTACCGGATTCTCTTGCGGCTTTTTTTAACCCAGATTTAACACCAGCTTGAATATCTATACTATTACCAATTTCAGATTCAATATATTTAGATATTACAGAAACTTTAGACACCGCAGTTATTGTTGACAAAGCCTCTCCTCTAAAACCCATACTCATTAAGTTGTTAAGATCCTCAATATTGGATATTTTACTTGTTGTATGTGCATCAAAAATATCTGGTAAATTTTCAACAGGTATACCTACTCCATTATCAGAAATTTCAATTAAATCTAAACCCCCATTTAATATCTTTATACTTATCTTTGTAGCTCCAGCATCTATACAGTTATCTACTAATTCTTTAACAACAGAAGCCGGTCTCTCTATTACTTCACCTGCTGCAATTTGATTAATAACTTCTTGTGGTAAATGATTAAGTTTTAATTTGTTCATATCTGATATTCTAACATACTCTGGTATTTGCTAGAATGAGGTATGGAAAAAGAATTTAAGTTAAAAGCACCTTATCAAGCATCCCCAGATCAAGAGAAAGCTATTGATAGTTTGGTGAAGAATATACGAGATGAGAAACTAGATAGACAGACACTCCTTGGTGTTACAGGTTCTGGTAAAACTTTTGTAATGGCAAATATCATTGACCAACTCAACAGACCGACATTAATACTTTCGCACAACAAAACATTAGCTGCACAGCTATATGAAGAATTTAAAGAATATTTTCCTGAAAATTCTGTGAGATACTTTGTTTCTTACTATGATTACTACCAACCAGAAGCATATATTCCAACAAAAGATCTATATATTGAGAAAGAAACGGATGTAAACAAAGAAATTGAAAACCTAAGGTTTGGAGCAATGAATTCCGCAGTAACAAGAAGAGACACTATAGTGGTTGCTTCAGTTTCTTGTATTTACAATCTTGGATCACCAGATAACTATGAAAACAGGTCAATACAGTTTGAGGTAGGTCAGAAAATAGATATTTCAGATATTTCAAGAAGATTAGTTTCAATGAAATATGAAAGAGATTCTTTTGATTTCACAACGGGTAACTTTAGAATTAGTGGAGACATTATTGAAATATACATGCCTTACGATGAGTTCCCTATCCGTATAGAGTTGTGGGGAAATGAGATTGAAAATATATCTCAGATAGAAGCAATATCAAAGAGAAAGATACATGATTTAAAAGAAATAATGATTTTTCCAGCACACTCCTTAGTATATGATGAAGAAACTATTAAAAAAGCTGTTGAAAACATAGAGAAAGATTTAGCAAAGAGAGTTCAGTTTTTAAACAATATTGGAAAACAGCTAGAGGCATACAGACTCCAACAAAAGACAAACTATGATTTAGAAATGATAAAGGAGATTGGTTTTTGTAAGAGTATGGAAAACTATTCAATATATTTTGATGGAAGAAAACCAGGAGAACCTCCATACACTTTGATGGACTATTTTGATGATGACTATCTCCTCTTTATCGATGAATCACATATCACTATTCCTCAAATTGGCGGAATGGCTGGTGGTGATAGATCGAGAAAAGATAATCTAATTGAACACGGTTTCAGATTACCCTCAGCAAGGGATAATAGACCGTTAAATTTTGAAGAGTTCAGAAAAAAACAAGGTAATACAATATATATATCAGCAACTCCTAATGAATGGGAAATATTAGATTCAAACAAACATATTACTGAACTATTAACTCGTCCAACAGGTCTTTTGGATCCAGTCGTTACTGTAAGACCAACTGAAAATCAAATAGATGACGTTATTAATGAAATAAAAAACAATATTAGCAAAGGTGAGAGAACTTTGGTTACAACATTAACAAAAAGGATGGCTGAAGACTTAACTGACTATCTCAAAGATATTGATATAAAGGTGCAATATTTACATTCAGATATAGATACAGTTGAAAGAGTTGAGATATTAAGAAATCTAAGACTTGGTGAGTATGATGTCGTTGTAGGTATAAACCTTTTAAGAGAGGGCATTGATCTTCCAGAGGTATCTCTTGTAATAATTTTGGATGCAGACAAAGAGGGTTTCTTAAGATCTAGAACAAGTTTAATCCAAACAATTGGAAGAGCTGCTAGACATGTAGATGGTCGTGTAATTATGTATGCAGATAAGATTACAGAGAGTATTAGAATCGCTCTAGATGAAACTAAAAGAAGAAGAAAATATCAAGAAGATTTCAATCTTAAATACGGTATCACACCTAAAAGTATTCAGAAAAAGATACGTGATTCTCTTGTTGAGCAGAAAGATTTTGATGAAAGAGATCGAAACAAAATGATTGAGAAAATGGACAATAAACAGAAGAAGTTGTTAATAAAAGATTTAGAGTCTAAAATGTTAATTGCTGCAGATAGTCTGCAATTTGAAAAAGCTGCTCAGTTAAGAGATGAAATAAAAGAAATTAAATCTAGTCTTTAAAATATATGTTTGGTTTAAAAAAAAGAAAAATCGGTTTAGCTTTAAGTTCTGGTGGTGCTAAAGGTATTACTCATGTAGGAGTATTAAAAGAGTTAGAGAGAAACAATATTCACATCGATTATATCGCTGGTTGTAGTGCTGGTGCATTGGCAGGTGCTTTGTATGCAGTTACACAAAGTACAAAAGCGATAGAAGATATATTGTATTCCATTGATTACAAAAAGTTTAATGAATATTTTTATGACTTTTCTTTTAAATCTGGATTGGTTAAAGGAGATAAATTGTTCAATTTTCTAGACAATTACATAGATGACAATATGTTAATTCAGGATACAAAAATTCCTTTAAATATAGTTGCTACAGATTTAAATAGTGGAAAAAGGTTTGTTTTTAAAGAAGGTAATTTAAAACAAGCGATAAGGGCTAGTATGTCTATGCCCTTTATTTTTGAACCCATCAAGTTAAATGATATGGTATTAGTAGATGGAGGTTTAACAGAAGTAATACCAGCAAAAACAGTAAGAGAAATGGGTGCAACAAAAGTTATAGGTGTAAACCTAAATTACGGTGGATTTGCAAGAGATCTTAGCAAACAAAATTTAACATTATTAAAAGTTGCAAATGAATCCATGGAAGTAGTTTTCAGAGAACTTGCATACAGAGACTCCTTGTTAGCAGATGTTTGTATAGATATGCCAATTGAAAGTATTCCACTTTCTACATTTGCAGATGATCCTACAAATTTAATTGATATTGGTATTAAAGAAACGAGAAAAAGAATACCAGAGATCAAACTTTTGTAAAAATATTTCCCTAATTATTTGATACTTCTGTCATGGAAATCAATACTTTTAGGACTAAAGAATATCAGTATCAAAGAAACAAAAAGACCGATAGCTGCAAAATATGTAAATATCATTAAACTTCCAATTTCATCAAGCATAATTCCTGCAAATATTGGACCAATTATATATCCAACATTACCAAAGAAATCTTTTACAGATAATATCTCGTTATCAAAGGATTTTGATTCCTTCAAATAATCAGCAACAGCACCTGCAATTGCAGGAAATGCTAAAGCTTCAAATAGGGATGATAAAAAGATTAGAATTATAATTATATATGGATCACTTACAAAACCTACTGTTAACAATATTAAATTAGACAAAAGGAAACTTACATATGCAGTATATTTTTGTCCAAATTTACTTGTGAACACCCCAACACTCCAGTTAATAAATAAAGATGGTGCAAGTGAAGCTGCCATAATAATACCTCCAAAGTGTGCAAGATTTGTAGATACATCCTCAAGCAAAGGTGTAACTGTCCAATATACAGCTTCTGTTATTGATAAAAATGTTCCTAAAAGTAATACTGGCCACATATGTCTTCCAATTTTTAACCACAACCCAGCTTCTTTCAAAAATGTAACATTACGACCATTTTCATCAGATATTAATTTGTTTTTTTTACGTGCTTTCTTTTGTATTAAATAAATACCTATTAAAAATAGCATCCCTAAAAAGAAACCAAAAATTGGTGTAACTATTGGAAATAAACTACCTTCTCTAAGTACAAACTGTGCGGCTATTAATGGTCCAATAACATATCCTAAATCATTAAACATAGATAGAAATCCAAATGAACTAGCATGACTTCCTGTTTTCTGCTCTCTAGCAACAAAATCATAATAACCAAAGTTCCATATATTGTAATACAAACCCCAGATCATCATGGCCATTAAATAGAACCAAAAGATAGAGTTAGTGAATAACAGTAAAGGAAAAACTATACCTAAAAGAATTGTATACAGATACATTCTTTTATAGTTTGTACTTTTTAGAGTTTTGGAAAGTATAAAATCAAATATGGCACCAAATATAGATGATGAAGCATATAATAATCCCATTTCAGTATTTGTAAAACCAACCTCTGTAATTACAATTGGTACAAAATAACTCATTATAGAATCGGCTATGGCAATAAAAAATGTTGATAAGCCAAACAGTATAAAGATTCTATTAAATTTGGGAAAAACAATTTTTCTATTATTTATTAAGCTTTCTTTCATCTGAAAAATATAACCCGAATTATTTTTTTGAGCAAGAGGTGTTTGTTCTTGAGATTGAAAAAGATATCAATCTTGTATATGATAAAAATATTATGGACTTAATACAAACATTTGATGAGACACCCGAAAAACCGTTATCAGTGGTGCAAAAATTAAATGAATATCAAAAGCAAGGTTACGTTTTTCATGGTTCGACGAATCCAAATATTTTTGAATTGGAACCTCGTCCGGCGACAGATGTTGATAATACTAAAAAATTTAACAATGATACCGCTGTTTTTGCAGCACCATCCCCTACTGCAAGTGTTATATTCGCATGTATGTCACTCGATAATATTCCAAAAGAAATACGCAATGGTAGTTGGAGTATAGGATCAGATGATGATAAGAGAATTGTTGCTAGGATACCCAAAAAGTGGCAACAATATATAAGTACAAATTCAGGTTACATCTATGTACTTGATAGTAGTACATTTTCAGGAGAAAGTGATATAGAAAACGGTTGGCAAGTAAAATCAAAACAATCTATAAAACCAACAGCCGTTTTAAATGTAGCATTCTCTGATTTTGAAAAATTAGGTGGTACTATAATTTGGCAGGAAGATAATTAATCTGTGATCTTTAGATTTTGGAATTACAAAAGTATCTTGCTAAAGGATATTACTTTTCGTTAATTATTTAAAAACTGGTTGCGGGACATGGACTCGAACCATGATTCTCGGCTTCAAAGGCCGGTGTCCTACCATTAGACGATCCCGCAATAAAACAAAAGAATTATACTACAAAAATCCCTTGCAAAGAAACTAATTCAAAGTGATAATAAAGAATGACCAAAAGAAATATTTTTAAGAAAAGACCTAATACAAAAACAAAAGGTATATATATGCCGTATAAAAGAAAAAGTAAAGAGGTACTACCAAAAAGAAAGAAAAGCATCTTTAAAAATAATAACTATGGCAAGAGAAGGAAAAATTTAAAAAATATTCTTCCAATATTTATCTCGATAATTGGTATTTCTCTAGTAATTGGTCTGATATATCTCTCTGTAATTTACATAACAAAACTAAGAAACAACAGTGATGAGGAATACATAGAAACATATGTTGTTGGCTTGAAAGATATTCCAGCATATCCCAATTCAGAATTTATATTTGAAAAAAATATTTCAGATATATCTATTTCAAATTTCTTAAGTCAAGAAAACTCAGCTTACAGATTACCAGAACATAGTGACATAGAGGATGTATTCGAATTTTATAACCAGAAATTACCTCAAAAAGGTTGGACACATATTCTTTCTGTACCCATAAAAGCAGATGATAAAGAGTATGGTGAATACTGGTTGAAAGAGGAGAAAGGATTAAGAATATATTCTAAATTCAATGATATTTGGTATGAGACCATAAGTAAAGAAGATGCAGAAACAGGATTGGCAAGTAGAATAAAAAGTGAAATAGAAAGAGATATGATGTTAGCAAGTAGTGATACTCAAGAGTTTCTTCCTGATTACCCTTGGTTATTAAACATACCGAAAGAGTATATTATTTCTTACTCAAGTTCTGACATGGGTAGTTTAAGAAAGCTAATGATAAAAAAAGTAGATGGTAGCGAAGAAATAAGCATAACCCCTATTGGATATACAGGTGCAAAAGAGTTAGATTATTTCTTAGATGATTATATAAAATTATTTAAAGATGAAAAAGCTGGTATAAACAATACAATAGTTATAAATAAGCCAGGAATAAGAGGAACAATCTTTGTTGATAACAATATACATTTAATTGCAGTATTACCAAATTCTTACAACAATGTTGTATATGTTATAGATTCTGATAAAGGTGAATCTCCATTTTTTGAATATGTTTTGGAAAATATTATTCCTCAGAGTTCACTGAAATATTAAAATGGTTACAAATACTTTCGGTAATTTTCTTGTTATTAACAACATTTAGTATCTCTGAGTACTTAGCATTTTTGATATTATTAACACTCCCAAAACTTTTTATTAACAATTTTCTTGTCTTAATACCCACTCCCAAAATACCATCTAATTCAGAATAATTAGATCTTTTACCCCTAGCCTTTCTATGGTGAGTTATTGCAAACCTATGAGCTTCGTCTCTAAGGTTAATAAAAATGTTGGAATTTTGTATTGATACTTGAATACTTTTTTCATTTTCTAACATCCAAAATTCATCTAACAATTTTAAACCTCTTCTTTTTAATCTCTTTCCCTTAGAGATACCTATCAGTAAAACATTTTTAGGTATCGATCCTTCAACCACACCTAATTGTGATTTTCCACCGTCAATCAATACAATGTCTGGCTTAGTATCAAAACTCTCATCATCCCTTTTACCAATACTTTTAAATCTTCTATTCAAAACCTCTTTTAGCATAACTGGATCATTAGGAGTATCTTCACCTTTTATTTTAAATATACGATATAAATCTCTCCTAATTTCACCGTCCTGAGCAACAACCATCGAACCATATGCATCTTTGCCTTGTATATTTGAAATATCGTAACATTCTATTCTGTGCAAATCCTTAATACCTAGCTCAATACCAATTTCTTTAAAGGTTTTCTTTAAAATTTCTCTCCTTCTTGATATATATTTACTTCCCAATTCACCATAATCGATATCTATTTTTTCACCCAAATATTTAAGATCATTTATTTTATCTCTTAACAAAGCAGCTTCTTCATATTTTTTATTTCTTGAATATCCTTTCATTTGTTTTTCTAACTCTAAAATTTGTCCCTTTTTACGTCCTTTTAAAAACTTTATTATCTCATCAATATTCTTTCTGTAATTTTCTTTAGAGATATGACCATGATATGGTCCAGGACATAATCCTAAATGATAGTAAAGACACTCTGTTTCTTGATTGGATTTACATGTACAAAAAGGATATATTTTACGAAGATATGTAAAAATTCTTCTCGTGGACATACTGTTTGGATATGGTCCAAATATTTCCCCTTGTTTTAATTCTTTATCTGTAATATTTCTGACTATTTTTACAGTAGGAAATTCATCTTTAGTTGTAATGAATATATACGCATATGATTTGTCGTCTTTTAGATCAGTATTGTATTTCGGTTTTAACTCCTTTATTAAAGCTGCCTCAAGGACTAATGATTCTATTTCATTATTGGTTTCGACTACTTCCAAATCAAAAACAAAAGGCATCATTTGTTTTATCCTTGGTCTATCTGAAATATCCGATTGAAAATATGATCTAACCCTATTTCTAAGATTTAAGGCCTTGCCAACATACAAAACGATATTCTTTTTATCAAGAAATTTGTATATTCCCGTACCTTGAGGCAATGTTGATAGTTTTAGTTCTAAATTCTTTTCCATTACCAATTATATCAGTAATTAGAATTTCCTAAGCCATTTTTTAGTATCAGCATTCATATCTATTTTCTTACCCAAAATTACAGTCTTTATTTTGTCCCCATCATTAACCATTATTTTTACAGGAGTATTTCCATTAGATTCTTTTATGAATTGTTTAAGTTCTTTTATTTCTTCTTCTGTATGTGAGGGTTTAATTCTAAATGTAACACCATCAAACTTAGAACTAAACCTTTCTTCATCTACAAGCATTGCTTTTTCAACCATTATACTTTTTTCACCCTCTCTTATATTTAATCTACCCGCAACTAACATTGGTTTACCAGAAACTAAAGTATCCTTCATGGTTTCATATGTTCGTGGAAATATAATTCCATCAACTGAACCAGATTTATCTTCCATGGATAAAAAGGCCATCATTTGACCCTTTTTAGTTGTAATTTTTCTTATTTTTGTAATCAATACTCCTAATACAACTAAATCGCTATCTTTTTTCTCTAAAGCACTTTTTATAGGGATAGCTTTCTTCATTTGAAAAAACTCCTGTAAATTATCAAGGGGATGACTAGAAAAATATAATCCTAATAGCTCTTTTTCCCATTGTAAGATCTGAGTTAAAGGTACCTTAGGCACATCAGGTAAAGGTGTCTCTTGTATTGCTTTTTTTTCATCAATATTACCGAGTGAAAATATATCTATTTGACCTAAATCTTTAGTTTTGTTTTCTTGTTTCTTCCGTTCGTATATGGAAGGTGTTATCTCAAGTAAAGCATTTCTGGGTCCAAAATCATCCATAGTTCCAGACATTATTAAATATTCAACTGCTCTTTTAGGAACAAAATCAAACGTCCTGTCTATGAAGTCATCGAGATTTTTATATTCTCCATTTTCTTTTCTTTCCTTTACAATAGATTTGGTAATATCATCACCGACATTTTTTATACCACCCAAACCGTACCGAATACTGTTCTCTCCTTCTGGATCAAAATAGTAACCACTTTTATTTATTGTTGGTGGTAACAAATCTATACCTAATCTTTCACATTCATTAAGATCAATAATTACACGATCGAAGTTATCTAAATCTCCTTCCAAAAGAGCAGCCATAAATTCTAAGGGATAGTGAGCTTTGAGATATGCTGTCCAATATGAAACAGTTGCATATGATG
>CALLXA010000006.1 GCA_938015795.1 uncultured bacterium
TATGTAATCCTTGGTGTGTTCTTTTAGAGAAAAGACTTTTTGATAAAGGTATACGATAGGGGCCAAATCTTCATTCTATAGTAGTAAAAACCTTTCTCTTTTTTTAATCCTTTTTATGTATATTTAAAGATATCCTTTGATTATGAGTTTTATTTAAAGATATTTCTATACAAATTAAATATATCAATATTATTTTTGAAATATTTTAATATCTCTTGTTTCTTTGCATTATCTAACTCTTGTGATTGCATATATGAACCAGCTCTCTGTTGTCTAAATTGTTTCTGTGCAAAGGCATATTCTAAAGAAAGTTTTAATCTTTCTTCCATATCTATATCTTTAAATTCTTTCTTAATATCGTAATATCTTCTAATAATTACGTCTTTGTAAGAATAAGGTATCCCATTTAAAAGATTATCTTCATAGTCTTCAAAATATTTATCTAAAATATCTAAAAATTCTTTAGAACCCTTATATCTTTTATGATCAAGATTTTCCTTCTCATTAGAAATTACATGTTTATCATCCCAACCTAGAATCTTCTTAGCCCAGAAAAGATATGTTTCAGTTTCAACACTCTCTACACCTAAGTTTGGTAAAACATCTGAAACATAATCAATGAACATTTGATTGGGAGCTATTATCAATGAATTTGAAGCACTCATTTTCTCTTTGTGTGTGTAGAAGAGATATGCCAACCTATGTAAGAGAATTGTTGTTTTACCACTACCAGCAACCCCTTGTATTAATACTGGTTTATCTATATCTTCACGAATAATATCGTTTTGTTGTGATTGTATTGTAGAAACAATATCTTGAAGTTTTTTACCAATTCTTTCATTCAATTGTGAAAGAAGAAATTCATCTGCTGCAACATTACCTGACTTTGCATCATATATTCCTTGTATCCTTCCCCTTGATATTTGGAACTGTCTTTTTTGAATAAGGTCACCCTTTCTTTCACCGACAGGTGCATAGAAAGAAACATTTTTAGCTGGACCACTATTTTGATAGTAAAGATTAGCAATAGGAGCTCTCCAATCTGTAACAATAGGGGAGTGAGTTTCTTCGTCCATAACTGCTATTTTGCCAATATAAAGGGTAAGAATTTTACTTAATGTGTTTTGGTCAGAAGCGAATTGTATTTTTCCAAAGTATGGAGAATCAACAGCTATTATTTCACGATTAATTCTTTCTACGAATAGAGTTATCTGTTTTAAAATTTGATTATATATCTTTTGTGCATCTTTACGATCATCCTCGGATGGTTCTCCCTGTATTATCAAAATCTGATCTTCTAATTCCTTCTCTAGTGCTGTAAGCCTTGTAAGTAAGTCTTTTACCTCTAAATGTTTCTTTTTTACAACCTTTATTAGATTGGGATACTCTTCTTTTTCTAACTCGTTGTCTATAGGTATTTGTGAAAAATTGGATATCTCGTCTATGTCCTTGTATAAAGGATTGAGATACTTTTTAAATGATTGCATTTTTGAAATGGGCTGAAATTAGCCAAAGACGATTATACAAAAAGAAATAGATGTAGTCAAAGAAAATTATAATATTTCAGAAATTTCACCACCCCCTAAACATTCATTACCCATATAGATAACCAAACTTTGTCCTGTAGATGGTGCCCACTGTTTCTCCTTTAATGTAAAGACTCCCTGATATTTCTCTTTTTCAATACTCCAATCAACATTTACAGGTATTTCTTTTGAGTGATACCTAATTACAGCTTTCAATCTTTTTGTCTTCAATATATTGCTTTTATGTATGAAATTGAAATCCTTTACAACAAATTTATCTTTCCAAAGAGCTAGATTATCTCTCCCTTTTGCAACAAAGAGAGTATTAGTATCCAATTCTTTTTTAGCAACAAAATATGGTTCTTTTAATCCACCAATCTTAACACCCTGTCTTTGACCTATTGTATATTTATATATTCCGTTATGTTCTCCAACTATCTCTTTTGTATCAATATCTACAATATTTCCTTTTTGTGAATGAAAAAGTTCCTCAATTTTCACACCTTTTAAAAAACATATTTTTTGACTATCTTTTTTACTAAAGTTAGGAAGATCTATTTTCTTTGCAATATCTCTTACCCTGTCTTTCTTCAGATTCTCGAGTGGAAATATTGTTTTAGAAAGTATCTCAGAAGAAACACTATTCAAGAAATATGTTTGATCTTTGGATTGATCTTTAGATTTAAACAGTTTTCCATTTTTAACTTTTGCATAATGGCCAGTTGAGACAAAATCTGCTCCAAGTTTGAAACACTCATTTGCTAAATCACCAAATTTAATTAATCTATTACATTGGATGCATGGGTTGGGGGTTTTGCCTGAAAGATATTCTTGATAAAAAGGTTTTCGAACTCTCTCTTCAAAGTTTTTTTTCAAATCAATCGTTAGTAATGGTATATTAAGAAAATTTGCTACAGTTTTTGCATTCTCAAGCTCATCTGTCATACATTTACCCGCATATGTAGACTCTGGGACGACTGTCATAAATACAGCAGTTACATCGAATCCTTTCTGTTTTAAAAGATATGCCGATACTGAACTATCTACTCCCCCAGAGAAGCCTATATATACTTTCTTTTTCATATTGATGAGTATATCATTATATATATGAATAATCAGCTTAAATTACTGATATATATTTTCTTCGTTGCTTTAATATTCCTTTTTGTTCAGGATAGATTTGAGATATTTGATATATCTTTAGTAAATGAAAAAAAACAGGATGAAGTTATTTATGATAGTAATAACATTGACGAAGAAAAGGAGATTAAAGATAGTAAATCATATGTAGAGATTTTTAAAAATGATGGCGTTGTTACAAAAGTAAATGTAGAGGTTGCAGATACTCAAGATGAAAGAATTTTAGGATTATCCAATAGAAGATATTTAGGTGATTATGAGGGTATGTTGTTTGTTTTTGATCAGAAAGTTAATACATCCTTTTGGATGAAAGATATGTATTTCCCATTAGATATAATATTTATAGATGAATCAAATTTTATAATTGATATACAAGAGAATAGGGAGCCTTGTACTGAAACATATTGTCCAATGATATCATCAAGTAGTATGTATAAGTATGTATTAGAAGTTAATGCTGGATTTTGTGAAAGCAATGGTATTGTTGTTGGAAGTAGTATAGTTTTACATTTGGAATAATATACTAGCGATGTTATATTTATCAAAGTCTTATTTTTGACCAAGTAAAAATGATAGAGCAATTTGTAGATTGGCTAGTGAATTTAATTCAAACGTTAGGTTACCCCGGGGTGGCAATTTCGATGTTCCTTGAGAGCTTTTTTGCACCAATTCCAAGTGAAATGATTTTGCCTTTTTCTGGATTTGTAGCTTCGTTGGGATCTTTAAACATCTATCTTGTTATTATCGTAGCAACTATATCTGCATATCTGGGTTCTCTGCCTTTCTATTTTCTTGGTGTTTGGGGACAAGATTGGGTAAACAAGTTTTTGAATAAATATGGTAAATATTTTTTTATTAACAAAAAAGATGTTGATTTGGCGTACAAGTCATTTGATAAATATGGTAATACGATAGTGTTCTTCGGAAGACTTATTCCAATAGTAAGAACATTCATATCTTTTCCAGCAGGTGTTTCTAAAATGAATTTTATAATATTCAGTATATATACATTAGCAGGAACTATGATTTGGTCTGCTTTACTTGGCTATGCAGGATTTCTACTAGGTGATAACTGGAATATTGTTATCGATTATATATCAAAGTATGAAAAGATTATAATTGCTGTAATAGCAATAATTATTGTTTTGTATTTAGGGAGAGGTATATATACCACTTTTATCAAGAAGGAGAACGGTAAGAAAAAATAAAAGTTATATTTTTCTTAATAGTGAAAAACCAGTCATCTCGCTAGGTTTTGAAACACCCAACAAATCTAATACTGTTGGTGCGACATCTTTCAATGATCCATATGGTAATACCCTTGGAGCGTAGCTTGTTCCCGCGATTATTAAAGGTACTGGATTCATGGAGTGTTCTGTGTCTACTGCACCTGTTTCTAAATTTACCATTTCCTCTGCATTACCATGATCTGCTGTGATTATGACTGCACCACCCCTTGCTGTAAAAGTTTTTACTAATTCATGTACACAAGCATCTATTGTTTGCATTGCCTTTATACCTGCTTCTATATTTCATGTATGTCCAATCATATCAGCATTTGCAAAATTAACCAGGATAAAGTCATACATATTATTATTTATCCTTTGTATTAAAATATCCGTTATTTTTGGTGCACTCATTTCAGGTTTCAAATCATATGTAGCTACACTAGGAGAGGGAACACAAATTCTATCTTCTTTTGAAAGATCGGAAGAGCACACG
>CALLXA010000007.1 GCA_938015795.1 uncultured bacterium
TCTTTGTGTTGGACTTGATATTGCTGTTATGTAGTTTTTGATAAAGACATCAGCATCTTGATCATTTATAGGTACTAATCCAAGTATTATTCCCGCGAGAGAGCAAACTATGAAAACAGGTATTCCTATTATCCCGGGTAGGTATCCACTAGCTGAAAGATAGAGGAAAATTCCTCCTGATCCGATTCCTAGTGCTAGATATCCAAACTCTTTTAATGTAAATTTCGTAAAAAGTTTGAATTCTACATCTAATATATTTTGTGGTATTGGATGTTGTCTCATAAGGCAGATTTTACTATTTTTCTACTTCAGTTTACCAGAATCTTTATTAAAGTGTTAGTAATTAGTAGTTTATCATATAATTACTATTATGAAAGAGATTAGTGAGTTGATTTTAAAATTGATAAAATTTAGAAAAAAGATGGGCTTAGGTCTTTCTTTGGAAAAAGTTAAATATATTTGGGGTAAGAGGGTTGTAAAATCTTTGGATGAAGATATTCTGTTGTTATTAGATAAATCTGAAAGTAAGAATATTTATATAGATCAGAAATTGGATATTGCTAATTTATATAAAAAGAAGTTATTAATATTTAATTGGGTTAAATTTATAGGAGTATCTGGTTCTGTTGCTGCTGGTTTTGCAAAAGAAGAAGACGATATTGATATTTTTATTGTAGTAAAAAATGATTGTGTTTGGTTATATCGAGGATTGTTAGTTGTCAAAGGTTTGTTTAATAATGTTTTTAGAGCTAAAAGGCATCGTGAAAATGTTAGAAATAAGTTGTGTTTAAATTTAATTTGTGAAGAAAGAGGTGTTGTTTTTGATAATGATCTTTTTACTTTCCACGAATTGATGTATTTAATTCCTATTTTTAATAATGAATATTTGAAACATATATATTCACAAAATCCTTGGCTTGCTGAGGATTTTGCTGTTAAAAAAGAAATAATTTTTAATAGATACAAACCTTCTTTAAATTCGAACTTCGTTCTAAAGACTTTAAATTATTTATCCTTTTGTGCTCAGTATATATATATGGTTTTGAGTAGACATTCTCCTTGTAAAAAAAGATTGTTAGAGAATTTCAATAAGGGAAGGATAGAGTTTTTTGATGAGGATTATAAACAAAGATTTATTTAATATTATTAAGATCTATATCCTGAGCAATTTTAAGTATTTCTTTTGGTAATTCCTCTTTGTGAATAATCGTAATGAAAGTTTGTTGCTTATCGAGTATTTCTTTTCTAAATATTTTTTTTGTATTATTTTCATCTAATTCAGATGCAATATCATCAAGTAAAAGAATAGGGTAGAAGCCTAATTTGTTTGAAATAATGTTTTGTGTTTGAAATATTAGTTCGCCAATTGCTAATCTTTTTTCTCCTCTTGAACCGAATTTTTTAATGTTTTTACCATTGAATACTTGCCAGTCATCTCTGTGTGGACCAATATTGGTGTAGCCAGTAGCAATATCTCTTTTCTTTGAATCTTCTAATGCTTTTTCAATATCCTTATCTTCTATGATTGGAATTTCATACTCTAGATGGAAAATATCAGTTTTCATTTCTTTGATAAGCTGTTCTCTTTTTGATCTGATCTCTGTTGCTAACTCTATGAATTCATTGGACCAGAAGTTTAGCTGAGGGTCATTTCTAGCAATAATTCCTTTTTCATAGAATTTCTTTGAAAGTTTTTTAAGATATGCATTTCTTTGTTTTAAAACTCTTTTGAATTTCTTTAAAGTTTCAATGTATTCATAATTAGTTTGTGAAATAACCTCGTCGAGAAATTCTCTTCTTTTGGAGGGTGAGATCATTAGTATTTCAATTTGTTCTGGATTAAATATTGTTGCTGAATTTTGGCTGAAGAATTTTTTGGGAGTTGTATTTGTTTGGTCGATTTGATGTATCCTCTTGTTCTCGTCTTTGTAGAAGGAGTAAGTGTTGCTTTCTGTTGTTATTTCTATCCTTGTGTGTTTTTCTTTGTTGTTAATGTACTCGTCAGTTGAGGCCCAAGG
>CALLXA010000008.1 GCA_938015795.1 uncultured bacterium
ATAAATAACTACCTTAGGATATGGGATTATACAACATCAAAAAGAATTGACTACTGGACTGCAAATTCAGAATACATATCAAAAAAAATAGAAAAAATATACCAAAAGAAAGCAACTGTAATCCACCCCGGGGTCGAAGAAAAGTATTTCAGCAAAAAGATTTCTTCAACCCCGGGGCAATATTTTCTTGTTCTATCAAGGCTTTACGATCACAAAAGGATTGATTGGGCTATTAGAGCTTGTAAGGAAGCGAATAAAGAGCTTTTAATTATTGGTGAAGGTCCAGATAAGAAGTATTTACAAAAAATTGCTAAAGGATGTTCGAATATAAGATTTTTTGGCTTTGTATCTGATGATGAAGTTCTTGAATACTACAATAAAGCTCAGGCTTTAATATTTTGTGGATTAGAAGATTTTGGTCTTGTTCCTGTTGAAGCTATGGCTAGTGGTACGCCTGTTTTAGCATATAGAGATGGTGGACTTTTGGAAACTGTAAAGAAGGGTATTACTGGGGAGTTCTTCAAAGATGAAAATGAATTAATCAAACTACTTAAGAATTTTGATAGAAGCATATATAATGGTGATGTAATTAGAAAACATGCGTATTGTTTCTCGGAGGAAAAATTTTTGAAGAATTTAGAAATATTTTTACTAAAAGTATATGAACAAGAAAAAGCAAAGAAAGAACTTTAATCAGAAAGTTGCTGTTGTATGTGATCCATTGTTTAAATATGGTGGTGCTGAGCTACATTTAAAATATATATTAGAAGCATTTCCAAATTCAGAATTGTTTACGGCTTTTTACGATGAAGGTTTTGTAAAAGAGTATTTCCCAAATGTGAAAATACATCATTCATTTATGCAATATATCCCAGGTAAATTTAAATTTCGGGAGCTTCTTTTGTTATTACAACCTTTAGCGTACAGATCTTTTAATTTTAAAAATTATGATATTGTACTTTCTCATACGATATCTTTTGCTAAATTTGCTAAGCCACCTAAAGGTATTAAACATATTTGTTCATGTATGTCTCCCCCTAAATTTTTGTGGGATAGAAGTGCAAGAAGTATTCGGAATGAAAATGATTTTAAAGGAATAAATAAATTTCTTTTTAAATTCTACTCTTTTTTCATGGATACTTTTTTAGAAGATCTTTGGAAAAAATGGGACAAAAATGCAGCTAACAGATGTGACAAAATATTGGGTAATTCAAATACAGTAAGAGAAAGAATTAAGAAATATTATGATATAGATGCAGATGTTATATATCCACCTGTTGAAGTAAAAAAAATAAAGGAACATAAGTTAATGAATAGAAGAGAGAATTGGTTTGTGTATGTAGGTAGAGTTGAAAGTTATAAAGGTGTTGAGCTTGCAATTCGGGCTTGTGTAAAAGCGGGTGTGCAACTAAAAGTAGTTGGTAAAGGAAATGATTTAGAAAGAATGAAAGAATTGGTTCGTGAATTAAAAGCAAGAGGTTCTATAAAATTCTTAGGCTTTGTAAGTGATGAAGAGAAATTTGATCTTTTTTCTAGATGTAAGGCCTTTGTATATCCAGTAAGAAAAGAAGATTTTGGTATTGTTGCTGTTGAAGCCAATGCTGCTGGTGCACCTGTAATAGCTTTTAGAGAGGGTGGAGTTTTGGAAACTATTTCAGAAAACAATCCTAAGACTGGAAAGTTTTTTGACAAATATACAGTTGATGAACTTGCTTCGATATTAAAGAATTTTAAATCAGAAAATTACAATCCATCTAATTGTAGAAAACAAGCAGATAATTTTGCCGCAGAAATCTTTGTTTACAAGATTCAAAACTATGTCCAAGATACGTTACAAGAAAATTAAGAGAATTCTTGATATTGTAGTTTCACTCTTACTTTTGACAATTCTTTCTCCTGTCTTCTTAATAGTTGCACTTTGTATTCTTTTGGAAGACAGAAAAGAGATATTTGTTCTTGAACCTAAAAGACTGAAGGGGGAAAATCTGGAAGAATTTAGAATGTACAAGTTTAGAACAATGATTCCAAATGCTCATAATGAAATATTGAATAATCCCAAATACAAAAAATATAAAGAGAAGTGGTTGGGAAATGATGGAAAATTAAAAATAAATGAAGATCCTCGGATAACAAATGTGGGTAAATTTTTAAGAAGGACAGATTTAGATGAATTGCCACAATTGATAAATGTATTGAAAGGAGATATGTCAATAGTTGGTCCTCGTCCAATGTATATTGCGGAAATAGAGAAATTGAATGAGGAGGAGAGGCTTAAATTAAAAGATGTGTTTACTGTAAAACCAGGGATAACTAGTCTTTGGGCTGTATCTGGAAGAAATAATATTATATTTAAAGACAGAATTATATTAGAAAGTGAGTATGCTAAGAATGTATCTTTTTTCTTAGATTTAAAAATATTACTTAAAACCCCATATATTGTAATTACAAGAAAAGGAGCATATGAGTAAAGAAATAGTTACCGTTATAAAATCCGTAAACTATTCTGAGGCAGATAAAGTGCTAACTGTTTGGGGTCGAGAGTTAGGTAAATTTACAATATTTGCTAAAGGAATTAGAAAAATAAACAGTAAGAACAGAGGAAATATGCAAACTTTAAGTACAAGTGAGATATCTTTTTTTGAAGGGAAAGGTCTGCCAATATTAACAGAATCGCAAGCCATATTCATTCCAGATATTCGAACAAATAATTTTGATATTAATAACGTTGAGAGAATTTTGTTTTTGTTAAATAAATTCTTACCAGAATATGATCCATATCCAAAACTTTTTGATGCATTACAAGTAGTTTTAAAGAAAGGTTTGAAAATGGATGATGTGAATAAATTGAGATTAAAATTCTTAAAAGAAATGGGCTTTATTCAAGATCTTTCTGTTTGTTCTAACTGTGGTACCAGAGAAGATTTGAAATATTTAGATACAAAT
The DNA here is from genome assembly GCA_938015795.1 of uncultured bacterium. Taxonomy (GTDB): domain Bacteria; phylum Patescibacteriota; class Dojkabacteria; order SC72; family SC72; genus CALLXA01. Next base: position 2,944 of record CALLXA010000008.1, read on the forward strand.
AGCTTTGCTCTTGTTTGTAAAAATTGTTACAGTAAAGGAAGAGGAAAACCTTTGGGAGATTCTCCATATAAATCACAAATGTTAACAAATTCTTTAGATAAATATATAAAGAAAGTTGTTGATGAAATATAGTTAATGAAAATAAAAGCTGCCTTAATTACAATACTTTTTGTTCTGTTTTGTGCAATATTCCCTGCAACTACTTTTGCTGAACAAGTTTTTGATGTAACTGTAAATGCAAGTATAGATCAAGATTTGTATTCTCAACTCAGCTTAGATAAATCAATAGTAGAAATTGGACAACCAACAAATGTTTTAATCAAAAGATTAGATCCTTCGGGTAATCCGAAATCAGGAAGAACAATACAAATATATGTACAAGATAATCCTTCTAGTATAACAATATCCCAACCCCCTATTACTGACTATTTTGGAAATACAGTTGGAAGTATTAGTTCTTTAAATACAGCTACATATACTATTTGTTCTAAAGATGTAACAGAAATAATACCTATATATATAACTGATTGTGAATCACTCTTTGTTGTACCTGTAGCAGTTCCTGTGATGACTCCAGAGCCACAATATACCAAAGGAAGTAAGAATACAGTAAGCTGGAATCATTCTGGTTCAAATACATATGAATATCAAGTACAGGTAAGCGATAATCAAGATTTCAGTAATATCCTTTCAACAAGCCCTTGGATCCCTGATATGTCATATGAATTCAAAGACCTTGTTAATGACAAAATCCACTTTTATCGTGTTCGAGCTAAAAACCAATACTCAGGTATAAGTAGCTGGTCTGGATATGTTTACAGTATTCAAGACTCCTCAAAACCAACAGTTGAATTATTAGAAATAGGAGATGTAGGAGAAAACAAAGTAGAGGATTGGGATAACACATTTGTAATACCAATGAGTTTTAGAGTAAAGGATAATGTTGGAATATCTAATACTAAATTTTACTGTGTACTAAATGACCAATCCGTTGTTGAATGTGAGAAAAATGTATCATTTAATAACGATACATTAACAGTTCAGCTATCCTTAAGTAACCTAGAAAAAAGTAGTAAATATCAACTATATCCTAAATATTCATTCTGTGTTGAAGCCTCTGACCAAGTAGGGAATGTAAAAAGATTTTGTGATATTGAAATAAATATTGAACATAAAGAAACAATTGTTAATCCACCAAAACCAGATGTTGAAAAAACAAAAGATAGTATTGAGAAAATAGTTAATGATGTAGTTGAAGTTCTGGATAATACAGTCGGGAAATTAGATAGTAAGGATTTACAAACAGCAACAGTAACAACAACCGCTGCAACAGTAACTGTAGGTATTGGAGCTTTAGTAGCTAGTTTAGGATATTTACCATATATATTAATGGAATTAATTTTAAGTATATTCAGCTTCTTAGGATTTAGAAGAAAAGGAAATACATCTGGATACATATATGATTCAATGACAAAAGAACCAATCTCTCAAGCCATAGTTAGAATATTAAACTCAAAAGGAGCCCTAATATGGACTGATGTTACGGATAGCAATGGTTACTTTACATCTCCTAATATAGATAACGATGAATATACAATTAAAGTTATTGCAAGAAACTATACATTCCCATCAAAAGTAATATTTGGAAAAGAAGATTTCCCTTTGGAAAATGTTTACCACGGAGATAAGTTTAATGTCGAAAATGGAATAATCCCAACATTCTCAATACCAATGGATCATGAAGATATAAGTGAATTAAAAAAGAAAATCCAAAGTATACTATCATCATTAAAGTGGCTCTTAAAGATTATTCATATACTACTTTTTATTTTTGGATTAATCTTTAGTATATATTTCCTATACACTAACAAATTATGGTGGAGCTATATATTAATATTTTTGTATATCCCATCCTTTATACTTCTTACAAAAAACATATTTGGTGAGAAAGAGAAATGGGGAATAATAAAAGATACAGAAGGAAAAGCTATGGAAAATGTAATTGTTGGATTAAAAGAATTAGAATACGGCAAACTAGTATCTAAAAGAATAACAAATCTACAAGGAAAATATCGCTTTATTGTAGATAGAGGTGAGTATGAACTTGTACTTCTAAATCCAGATCTAAGAATTAAGGAAAAATTAGAAAAGATAATAATTGATGATATAGATGGTACAAACAATGTAATAGCATTAGACCTGACGGTAGAAAATATAGAACTTATTAAAAAGAAAGAAGCAGAGAAAATTAAGTTGAAGAAAAAGAGGGAAGAAGAAGATGCTTTATTAATACCATTAGAAGAGCTTTAGTATTGAAAATATAGCTCTATCTTGGTATTATTCACAAGTCCATTACACATGGGCGTATAGCTCAACCGGTAGAGCAAGCGACTCTTAATCGCTAGGTTCAGGGTTCGAATCCCTGTACGCTCAATTTTACAAAGCCTTTATAATACCAAACACCCCATCATAACCAGCAGTAAGAGAAACATTCCCCTCCCTTATATTCTCAATACCCTTTCTCAAATCCTCATTATCTATATACTTAAGATTTACATTCCTTAAAATATCAAACTCACTACCATACTTATTTACACTATCCATATACATACCCATAACACCCTTTCAGGAAGTACTCTTAATATTCAACATCTCACAACAAATCTCAGCCAGCGGAATAATATACTCTACACTTTTATGCTTTTTAGGCCTAAAATCATATTCTCTATCTGCTAACTCATTAACCCTAAAATCAACACCAACAGTCAAAAACTTCTTACAAACAGGACAAATACCATTTAACAACCTCGTTCTATCTGGAGTACAACAAAAATTACACCTCCTATGACCATCCATATGATACTTACCCTCCTCTGGAAAAAACTCAATAGTACCAACAAACCTCTCATCATTTAATCTCATTGATCCAATAATATTGTTGTAATTAAGATCACAATTAAAAACATTAGCCTCCCGACCAAGCTTCCTAGGAGAATGAGCATCCGAATTTGAAATTAAAGTAATACCATCCAAACCAGATAACCGCCAATTCATAAAAGGATCAGAAGACAAACCAGTCTCCACAGCCGTTATATATTTAGAATAATCATCAAAACACTCAAAAATAGAATCAAAACCAGATTTAGAACCAAACAAAGAAAACCAAGGAGTCCAAATATGTGCAGGAATAAAATAATTATCCTCAGAAACATCATAAGTAAGCTTTAATAAATCCTTAACATCTAAACCAAGAATAGGGCGACCATCCGAATGAATATTACCAATACCCTCTAACTTCTTACTAACCATTTCCATCTCTTTGAAACTAGGAACTATCAAAATACTATGCACCTTACGCACTCTATCATTCTTTTTGTAAATAGAACTAACCTCTGAAGTAAGAATAAACCTAATAAAATTATTCCTGACAGAAACAGGCACCTCTTTATCTAACTCCTTAGAATATTTTTTCTTTAACATAAACAAACCATCCTCCGCAGGCTCTAACTTCTCCTTTATCTCCTCCTGCCAATCAGGATGAGTAAAATCTCCAGTACCAATAACATTTATACCTTTAATCTTTCCCCACTTATACAAAGAATCTAAATCCATATCCCTACTAGTAGCTCTAGAATATTTAGAATGAATATGAAAATCAGCTAAAAATAGTTTTAGGTTGTCATTTTTTCTTTCTGTATCAATCACTATTAAGTCTTTTTCATATTAATTTAACAAACTATGAGATTTATTTTTCAACAAGAGTTTTGTACATATATAGCTTTCCATTTTGAAAACCTCTTTTACGATAATACTCTCTAGTACCAATCGCTGAGATAACAGAGATCTTTTTGAAATCATTTTCTAAACTCCTTTTTTGAGCTATCTCAATCAAATGCTTACCTAAACCCAGATGTTGAGACTCCCCAGTACTCTCTTTAGAAATACCAACAACCTTACCGTATACATGAATCTCCCTTATAACTGTTGAATTCACTAACTCTTTAATGAAATTATTTTTAGAATATTTTCTCTTAGGAATTGAAAGCCTTAAAAAACCACAAATTCTATCATCAATCTTTGTCTTGTAAGAAAGAAAATACTCTGTACTAACATCTGTTTTATATTTAATCTCCTCATATTCTAAATCTTCCCACTTTACAAAATCATCCTTGATCTCTCTACTTCTAATATCTTCTAAAGGTAAACCCTTTTTAAGAATCTCTTGTTCTGCAATTTGTCTTAAATTTGTCTTCTTGTTTCCATCAACAATCTCACCAGAAGGAATATCTCTAATTATTCTAGATAGCCTACAATATCTTGGAGTTCTCGATATGGTTTTGACTAAGACTTCTAACAAATCTTTCTCCGTATATGGATAATATTTATTTTGTTTATATAGCTTAAATAAGAAGGTGTTGGGAACTATAGAGGTGGGATATATTTTTAATTCATCAGGACAGTAATGTTTTGACCAAAGTCTTTTAAAATCTGAAATATCTTTTTTCACGGTAGACTTATATAGATTTGGCATCCAATGAGCATGTATCTTAAAACCTGCCAATCTAAGAAGAGAAAAAGCTTTTCTAGAAGATTTCTCATTTCTACCAACATTATTTGCTTTCAAAATACTGTTATTCAAACTTTGAACACCCAACTGTATTTTTGTTGCACCCAATTTCCTTAAATTAATAACTTCCTCCTCAGTTATTAAATCAGGTCTAGTTTCTAAAACTAAACCAACATTTCTACAAAAAGCTGTTTCATTTTTTCTCTGTTCTTCAATCAATTCTTTAATATCTGTAGGAACTTCCATACTGAATTCATTAATAAAAGAATTCCCATATTCAGAATTCATATGGTTTAGAGCTTCAAAACATCTTTTTACAAACCAAATTTTATAGTTATGTGCATATGCAGACCAAGAACCACCAAGAATTAATAATTCAACTTTCTCAATATTATGACCAATATTATTTAATGCAATTAACCTATTTAAAACTTGAGCATATGGATCAAAATTATTAGACAAAGCTCTTTGAGCACCAGGCTCGCTAGATATGTAGCTTTTAGGCATTTGCCTATCATTCGGACAATATATACAATTACCAGGACAAGGATATGGTTTTGTTAAGACTGTAACAGTAGCTACACCTGAATTTGTTCTGATGGGTTTCAATCTAATCCTGTTCTCTACGGATTTGTTTTTTACATACAAACCATTCTCTAACAAATATCTATACCCACTAACTAATTCATCATTTCTAAATAACCTTTCATTATTTTGAGGAAACTTTTTAAGAATTTTTTGTAAAGAATTCTGATCCCATTTTTTTGTATTATCGATACGATTGAAAATATCTATCAAAACAGAGGTGTAATTTTTAGGATTAAATTGGGAAAACATTAATTTTGTAATATACTATTTAAAACTTACTAATTTTATCACAAAACCAAAATGCAAATACCTGAAATTGCTAAAGAAAGAACATTGCTTTTAATTAAACCAGATGTCTTACAAAGGCAAATTGTGGGTGAAATTTTAAGTAGATTTGAGAGAAAGGGTTACAAAATAACTGCAATGAGAATGTTGAATGCAACGAGAGAGCAAGTTGGTGAGCATTATATTGATGAAAAAAGTTACGTAGAGGAAGTTGGTGAAAAAGCGAAGAAAGGTGCTGAGGCTAGAGGTGAGGATGTAAGTAATTGGAATAGTTATGAAAGAGGGATGGCTATTAGGGAGAGGAATATTAACTATTTAACAATGGGGCCTATAATTGCGATGGTAATGGAGGGTTACAATGTTATTGCGGGTGTTAGAAAGGTTTTGGGAAGTACAAGCCCTGAAGCTGGGGATGTTGGTACTATTCGTTACGATTACTCTCTCGATACATATATGTTAGCGGATACCGTTGACAGATCAACAAGGACAATGATTCATGCTTCTGATTCTGTTGAATCTGCTGAAAGAGAATTGAAGATATGGTTTACAGAAGATGATATTTGTAACAATTACGAAACATCTGCGGAAAAAATATTTTATGAATAGGCTAAAGGAAGGGATAGTCTAAAGTTGGTAAAAAACAACTTTGTATCAATGACTATATTCGTTTTTCCTCTTTATTTAATACTGTTATAGGGAAGAATATCCTCTAGAATATTAAATTACTTTTAAAAAACAACAATAGTCATTGTCTTGATAGATGTTTTTTACCAACTTTAGATTCTTAAAAGATCTTCTATCTGTTTTGTTTTCCCATCTTTCTTTTCGACGAAAATTTTTCTTTCTGTATTTTCGCCATCTAAGAAACCTTTGAGTCGAAGAAAATCCTTTTTCAATGTATCTTTCAAATTCGGATTGTATAATCCAACAGCAGGGTGGTACATTGCAAAAATAGGAATATTAGAAGAATGTTCATAAGAATTACCATGAGCTAAAGAAATTTTCACCCCGGGTACGAATCTTTCTAAAGCATGTTTACCTAAGGGTATAATCACTTTCGGCTGTATGAAAAGTAATTCAGCATTTAACCATGTTCGACAAGATTGTTTTTCACTGTCTGTAGGTTCTCTGTTTTCAGGTGGTCTATACTTTACGGTATTGGAAACATATACATCTTCCCTTGTAAATCCAATTGTTTTTAATAATTCATCTAAAAGCTTTCCAGCAGCACCAACAAAAGGTTTTCCCTGTAGATCTTCATTTTTACCAGGAGCTTCTCCTATGAAGACAATACCAGATGAGGGTGGATTTGTTTCGTAAACTGGTTGTGTTGCAACTTTCTTCAAGCTACATTTGTTGTTTACCGCATAATATTCATGTAATTCTCTTAAAGATTTAAAGTCTACTTTCATAATTTAATCAATTATACTATTATAGGTGCATGTTAGAAATACAGAAATTTACTGTTAAAAAACAAGAGAAGGAATTGTTAAAGAATATAAATCTCTCAGTATCAAAGAATGAGGGTATTGTTGTTTTTGGTCCAAATGGTGGAGGTAAGAGTACTTTTTTTAAATCAATAATGGGAGTAGGAGATTTTCAAGTTTCAGGTAAGGTTACTTTTAACAAGAAAAATATTTTAAATTTGGATATTGAGAAAAAAGTTCAATTGGGTATTAACTATATGTATCAGACAGCTCCTTTGGTTAAGGGCGTTGAATTAAGTAATCTTTTAGCATTAATGAAGGAATTCAAGGGTTCTTTGGAAGAATTGTATGAAGAAATGAGAGAGCCTTTGAAATCTTTAGATATGGAATATCTTTTTGATAGAGAGATTAATGTTGGGCTTTCAGGTGGCGAGGTTAAGAGAAGTGAATTGTTAACTCTTTCTTTATTAAAAGATTCTAAGATGTATCTTCTTGATGAACCTGATTCTGGTGTTGATATTGAAAATGTTAAGAGGTTAGGTAATTTTATAAATACAATGGTTAAAGGTAAGTCATATATGATAGTTACTCATTCTGGTGAGATATTAAAATATTTAAATCCCGATAGGGGTATTGTAATGATAAATGGTGAGTTAGTTTTTGAGGGTGATGTTAATGAAATTTTGAATGAAGTTAGAAGGAATGGATACAGTAATTTTAGTAAAAAAGAATTATGATGGATTTGGAATACTTTTTAGAAAATTACTCCATGACTGGTTTTCATCCATATGTTGTTGTTAATGATAATACTGGAGTTAATGTTGAGGTTAATGAAGCTGATTATGAGATTTGGGATGTTAAATCAAAAAAGGGTAGGGAATATATAAAAAAATATAATACTCAAAAGAATACTTTTAAGGAGTATACAGGTTATGTAATTGTTGTAAAAAAAGGAGCTTCTGTTCCGATTCAAACATGCTTTCTTACTTCTCAAAAAGGTTTTGTTCAAAATGTTCAGAATTTAATTGTTCTTGAGGATGATTGTGAGGCTGAAATTTTTACTGGTTGTTTATCTAATTCTCATGTTAATGACAATGAGCATAATGCTGTTGTTGATATGTTTGTTGGTAAGAATTCTAAACTGACATTTAATATGGTTCACTCATGGGGGAAAACGTCTCTTGTTTTTCCAAAAACCAAAGTATATGTTGATGAGGGTGGTGTATTTCTCTCAAACTATATTGTTTGGGACAAGGTAAAAACCATTGTTATGAATCCTAAGATATATTTAAAGGATAATGCAAAGGCTGTTTCGAAAGCCTTAATATATTCACATGAGGGATCAGATTTTGATATTGGTGGAACAATAGAGTTAAAAGGTAAGGGTTCTAGTGGAGAAATTATTTCTAGTATTGTTTCAAAGGGTGGTAAGTACATTAATCATAGTGAGATTGTTGGTGAGGGTGTTAATACTAAAGGTCATGTTGAATGTAATGCTTTGTTGGTTGATGGTGGGTATGTTGAAGCAATTCCTGTTTTAAGAGCTTTGAATTCTGAGACAGAGTTAACTCATGAAGCATCTGTTGGAAAGATTTCAAAAGATGAGGTTGAGTATTTTCAAACAAAAGGATTAAATAAAGATATTGCAAAAGAATTAATTGTAAAAGGTTTTGTAAATAGTTCGTTGAAGAATATGCCAGATGAAGTTAGTAAGAAAATGAAAGATATTATAGATGGTGTTAAGAACGGTTTTTAAGAATCTCTCTATTCCTCTCTTGAATGTTTTGCATATCTTCTCTTTTGGTTAAGATCTCTAAGAGTTCAGAGTGGCCTGATAGTATGTAGAGCATAGTGTTTTCAGTTGTAGTAGCTGAATATACAGCAAGAGGTTCTCCTGTTAAGTTCTTTTCTTCCTTAGATACAACTAAGGGTAATATTCCTAGATCAAGGATATATCGATTACCGATTTTTACATATCTGGTAGTATGTGTACCTTGTGGCTTTTCACTTTCTTGTGCAGGTACAAAAGCTTTGCACTCTATTCTTTTTTGTTATTTTTGAGTATATTAGATTTTTCTTGTATTATTTTAAATAAATTGTTTGTAAAAAATCATGAATTCAAAAATATCTGTATTAGTAATGGCTGCTGGAATGGGATCTAGATATGGAGGTTTAAAACAAATGGAAGGCTTTGGACCTAATGGAGAAACACTCATAGATTACTCAATATATGATGCTATTAATGCTGGTTTTGATCGTATTGTTTTTGTAATTAGACCTGATATGGAAGAGGCTTTCAAAGAAATTTTCATGAGTAAGTATGAAGGTAAAATAGATATTAAATATGTTTTTCAATCTTTAGATATGATACCTGATTGGTATGAACTAAATACTGAACGAACTAAGCCTTGGGGAACTACACATGCTGTATTGGTTGCAAAAGATGTAATACATGAACCATTTTTAATTATTAATGGTGATGATTTTTATGGTAGAAACTCTTTTGAAATTGCAGCTAAATTTTTAAGAGAAGAATGTCAAGAAGGTTTGTATGCAAATATTGTATATAGGTTGGAGAATGTATTGAGTGAATTTGGAGGTGTTAAAAGAGGTATTTGTGATTTAGATGATCAAGGATATTTGAAAAATATTACTGAAACATTTGAAATACAAAGAAATGAAGATATTGGTATAACTGGTGTTACTTGGGATGGTAAGCCTGTTAATCTTAAAGATAATGATCTTGCCTCTATGAATATGTTTGCTGTCCATCACTCTGTATTTAATCTTTTGGAAAAAGAATTTGAATCTTTCTTAAAAAATGATGATGGTGATCTAAAAAGAGAATCATTAATACCTGTTGTATATGATGAGGCTATCAAAAGGGGAGAGATTAAAATGAAAGCTTTGGAAACAAATGCTAAATGGTTTGGAGTTACTGTAAGAGAAGATGCTCCAATTGTTAGAGAAAGATTACAAAAACTAGTTGAAAGTGGAGAGTATCCTAGTGAATTAAAAATTTAAGATATACCTGCTAGATATCCGGTACTCCAACATATTTGGAGATTGTATCCTCCAGTAGGTCCATACACATCAATTATTTCACCTGCAAAGTAGAGATTATTGATAATTTTAGATTTCATTGTTTTAGGATCTATTTCTTTTACATTTATACCTCCTGCTGTAACTACAGCTCTTTCCCATCCCTCTGTGTCCTTTATATTTAATGTAAATTCTTTTATCATATGTAAAAGAGTATTTCTTTTCTCTTTTGAAACTTGTGAAGCCATTTCGTTTGGATGTATTTCACAGAGATCTAAAATTACAGGAATAATTGATTTTGGTAATAATTTGTCTAATGAATTTTTCATTGCACTATTTCCAGCCTCTTGTAAATCTCTAGTTATCCTATCTTTTAATTGTGGAAAGGATAGGGCAGATTTTAAATCTATTTCTACTTTTACAGGATTTTCTTCTAAAAGATTTCCAACTTCTCGAGATATATCTATAACTATTGGTCCTGATATTCCTTCATGTGTGAAGAGCATCTCTCCAAATTTAGAAATTACCTTTTTGTTTTTACAAAAGATATTCAAAGAAACATTTTTTAATGATAGTCCTGCTAATCTATTTATCCAAGATTCTTTTACAGTAAGTGCTGTTAATGCTGGTTTAAGAAGTGATATTGTATGTCCTAATTTTTTTGCTAATTCAAAACCAAAACCATCGGAACCTGTAAGTGGATATGACTTTCCACCTGTTGCTAATATGTATTTATCAGCAGTAAATGATCCTTTGTTTGTTAACAATTCTGTAATTGAATTCTCTTTTGAGAGAATATCTAAAACTGTACATTCGTTCAAAATGTTTGATGAAAGTTTAGAGTAGAAGGCATCTATTACGGTAAGTGATTTTTCAGTAATTGGAAATACTCTATTCCCTCTCTCTACTTTAGTTTCTACTCCGAGTTTTTTGAAAAATTGTATTGTTTTCTCTACATTGAATTCTGTAAAAGTATGGAAAAGAAATTTATTATTATCTTTATATTTAGAGATTAATTCTTTTGTATCTGTTGTGTAGTTTGTTATATTGCATCTCCCTTTACCAGTTATAAAAAGC
>CALLXA010000009.1 GCA_938015795.1 uncultured bacterium
CTTAACATTAGATATAACAAAAGGTAATGCACCTTACACATATCAATGGTCAAATGCATGCACAGGAACAGAATCGACATCAACATTCAATCCACAAACAGCAAATACATATACATGTACAGTAACCGTAACTGATGAAGATGGAGATACTGCAACTGCAAACAAAATAATTACAGTATCACCACAAGTAATACCTGCTGTTCAAGGAGTAAGAGATACAAATATTCCAACCTACTACTATGCATCAGGATCATATGAGGAATTAGGAATCGGGGGACCAGAAGATGAAGTAGAAGAAGAAAATAAAGAAAATGATAAAACAAAAGAAGATGTAAAAGGTACACAAACATGTGAAAATCCTAAAAAAATATCTGGATATATATATGTAGATAATAATGAGAATGGTAAAAAAGATAACAATGAAAAAATCTTTAAGAATATCTCTCTCACTATATATACTGAAGATGAAAATGGTTCTAAGACAACAATAAAAGAAGTAACTACAGATGAAAAAGGATATTGGGAAACAACACTATGTAATGGTGATTACAAAATCTCCATAAATACAGAAGATCTACCAAATAACTACTCGCTTAAAAACAGTGAGATATTAGGAATCTCAGTAACTGATTCTTCAGATCAATTAAAAGTAGATATCCTCGTAAATGATGATAGAACATTCTTACAAAAGAATTGGATATGGATACTACTAGCTATAACTGGAGTAAGCCTAACAGGATACCTAGTAATTAGTAGTAAAAAAAGAGTATAAAATTTTTCTGCAGCTTAAGAAAAGGTAGGACCAAACCTACCTTTTCTGTTCTTAGATATAAAGTTTCTTGAAACATATGAATTCTTGATATAAACTTGTAAGTCCACTCATTAAATTCATTCATACTATCTCGTCATGCCTAATAAATATATATACTTCTTTTCAAAAGAAAAATCTGAATTACCAAAGGGTAAAAACCCTAAATATATCTTAGGTGGAAAAGGAAGCTCCTTAATTGGAATGACAAAACAAGGAATACCTGTGCCTCCTGGTTTTGTAATTTCAATAGACGTATGTGATTACTACTACAAAAACGACAAACAATATCCTAAAACATTAGATCGTGAAATTAGAGAAAATCTTTCTGAATTGGAAAAACAAACAGGTAAAACATTTGGAGATAAGGAAAATCCTCTACTAGTTTCAGTGAGATCAGGAGCCGCAGTCTCAATGCCAGGTATGATGGATACAGTATTAAACTTAGGTTTAAATGACGATACATTAGAAGGATTAATTAAAAACAGTGGGGATGAAAGATTTGCATGGGATTCATACAGAAGATTCATTCAGATGTTTGGTGATGTAGTTATGGGAATAGAGCACCATAAGTTTGAAGGAATATTAGAAAACGTTAAACAAGAGAAAGGTGTAAAAGATGATACAGATTTAGATGCTAAAGATCTAAAAGAAGTTGTAAAACGATATAAAGAGATGTACAAGTCAGAAATAGGTGAAAATTTCCCCTCAGACCCAATGGATCAATTGAAAAAAGGCATAGATGCCGTATTTAAATCATGGAATAACCCAAGAGCAATATCATACCGAAGAATAAATAAAATATCTTCAGATATAATTGGAACTGCTGTAAATGTACAATCCATGGTATTTGGAAATATGGGGGATGATTCTGGTACAGGTGTAGCATTTACAAGAAATCCTTCAACAGGTGAAAATGTATACTACGGTGAATATCTGATGAAAGCACAAGGTGAAGATGTTGTTGCTGGTATTAGAACGCCAAAACATCTAGATGATATGAAAGAAGAATTACCAGAAATCTACAAAGAGTTAACAGATATATTTGATAACTTAGAATCGTATTACAAAGATATGATGGATGTAGAATTTACAATGGAACATGGAAAACTCTACATATTACAATCAAGAGCAGGAAAAAGAACAGGAGCTGCTGCAGTTAAAATAGCTGTAGATATGGTGAAAGAAAAAATGATAACAGAAGATGAAGCTGTTCTAAGAGTAGATCCACAAGCACTTGATCAATTACTCCACCCAATGATAGATCCCAAAGCAGAAAAAGAAGAAATTACAAAAGGATTACCAGCTTCACCAGGTGCTGCTAGTGGTCAAATCGTTTTTACAGCAGAAGATGCAACAACTTGGGCAAATCAAGGTAAAAAAATAATACTAGTAAGACAGGAAACTTCACCTGAAGATATAGAGGGTATGAATGTTGCAGAAGGAATTCTTACAGCAAGAGGAGGAATGACAAGCCACGCATCCGTTGTAGCCAGAGGTATGGGTAAATGTTGTGTTGCAGGATGTGAAGATATTGCAGTTAACGAATCCTCTAAGATATTACACATTGGTAAAGATATAGATCTAGAAGAAGGTGATTGGCTTACCTTGCATGGTTCTTTAGGAATTGTATATAGAGGAAAAGTAGAAACAAAAGATCCAGAGGTATCAGGTGATCTAGCTACATTAATGAAATGGGTAGATAATGTTAGAACTTTAAAAATAAGAACAAATGCTGATACTCCTAACGATGCTCAAATTGCAAGAGATTTTGGAGCAGAAGGTATTGGTCTTGTCAGAACAGAACACATGTTCTTTGAAGCTGATAGAATACCAGCTGTTCGTGAAATGATCGTTGCAACAACTGAAGAACAAAGAAGAAAAGCTTTAGATAAGATATTACCAATGCAAAGAGGAGATTTTGAAAAGTTATATCGTGAAATGGCAGGATTCCCTGTTACTATTCGTTATTTAGATCCACCTCTACATGAATTCTTACCTCATGC
>CALLXA010000010.1 GCA_938015795.1 uncultured bacterium
TGAAGGTTTGTAGAAATCACTTTATTTAAAGGCATTTTTGATTAATGTTTTAATCTATCCACATTTTAATAAAAATCATTATAATAGATCAAAGTCCCAATCGACCTAACAACTGCCCCTTTGTTTTATATAATTGCTAATCTTTTGATTATGGAAAGAGTAAATTTTGACAATCATATATCAGATTTGCCTAAGCCTAATTTTGGTAGTGATATTACTAATAATAATACATTGGATCCTGATACTGTTTGGAAAATAACAAAGGAGAATATAAAACTTGCTTTAAAGGACAAGAGGGATTTTGCTATTTTTAGGAATTGTTATATTGAATCTATTAATAATGGGGTTGCAGTATTTTCCTGTGATGAGGAGTATAAAAAAGATAAGATTGTAAGGGATTTCAATCAAGTTTTGAGAGATTCTTTAAGAAAGGTTACTGGTCAGAATATAGAGATAGATATTAGTTTGAGGGAGAAGAAAAAAGGATATCAATATGAATATTATGATCCTAGAAAAAACACCACTATTTCTTCTCCTAATCCTTCTATAGATCTGTTTACAGAGGTTGAAGAGAAAAAGAAGCAGAGAGAAAAGGCTTTGGAAAGATCTCGTTTAAATCCTAAGTATCTTTTTTCTAATTTTATAGTTGGTTCAAATAATATGTTAGCAGAGGCTGTTGCTCAGGCTATTGTTAATGATCTTGGTACTGCTTATAATCCTGTTTTTTATTATGGTCCAACTGGTGTTGGTAAGACTCATTTAATGCAGGCTATTGGTAATGAGGTTTTAAATAAGGATGCTTCCAAAAGTGTTGTTTATGTTTCTATCGAACAATTCCTTAATGAAATGGTTGAATCTATCAGAACAAAGAAGAATGAGGATTTTAGAAATAAATATAGAGTTGTGGATCTTTTAATTATTGATGATGTTCAGTTTGTAGAGACATATCCTAGAACACAGGAGGAGCTTTTTCATACTTTTAATACCTTGTATCAATCAAATAAGCAGATTATATTAGCTTCGGATAGACCTCCTAAGGAAATAAAAAATATTACAGATAGGTTAAGATCTCGTTTTGAGGGTGGTATGGTTGCAGATATCCAGGCTCCTGATTATGAGACTAGGATGGCAATTTTAAGACAGGTTTTGGAGGAGAAGAAGACTAATGTTCCTCCTGAGTATTTAGAATTAATAGCTAAGAATATTGAAAATAATGTTAGAGAGTTGGAGGGTTCTTTAACAAAGGTTGTTTCTTTGATTAAATTGGGTGTTAACCCTTCTTTTGAAGATGTTTCAAAGTTATTACAAATTGATATTGATAGTAAGAGGAAGAAGATTACTCCTCAGAAGGTAATGAAATCTGTGTGTGAGGTTTTTGATGTAACTTTAGCTGATATTAAAGGTTCTAGAAGGACAGCTTATGTAGCACAGTGTAGGCAAGTGGTTATGTATATATTAAGAAATGAATTGGAGATGCCTTTAGAAAGAGTAGCTCAAGAGGTTAATAGAAAGGATCATACAACAGTATTGCATGCGTGTGAAAAGATTGAGAGTTTGAAAATAAAAGAGGCTAGGTTCCAAGAGAAATTAAATAAATGTATGAGTATTTTAAAGAGTTAATCTCGTGGATAATTTTGTGGATATTCTGTAGATATCACAGGATAAGTTGGTTAGTTCTACACATCTAAAAATCCTTTATTTTCGTCAAATGGCTTTTTAACAATATTTTCAAATATTAATTATTCACAATTGATTAGGAAATATCCAAAGTTATACTCGTAAACTTTCCACAGAGTTAAATATTTACATAAAAGGATATCTGTATTTCTTATCATATATTTAACCTTATATATTTCCACATATAAAAAATGATATGTATTTTGTTTTGTATAAAGATTTTTAATAGTTGTAATGTTCTAGTAATCCACATATACACAGTACTACTACGACAATAATTAAATATTAAAAATAAATAAAATATAGAATAGGGAATTCAAATTAAAAAATGATACGAAATCGAAAAGGTGATACAATATATAAGAAAGAAAACTGCCTTAAATAACATAACTTAAAAAGATAAAATGAAATTTTCTTGTAATCAAGATACATTTGCTAAATATCTAAACATAGTTAGTAGGGTAGTAAGTAATAAACCTGGTTTGCCTATTCTTAATAATATAGAATTTGAAACTGTTAAGGGTAAGCTTCTTATGACTACGACTGATTTGGAATTGAGTATTAATACTTGGATTGGTGCTGATGTTAGTACTGAGGGTAGAATAACTGTTCCTGCTAAGCAGTTGTCTGAATTTATTAATTCTATTCCTGAGGATAATGTTGATGTGGAGGTTGTTAAGCAGAATTTTAATATTTCTACTGTAAATAATTCAGCTAGTTTTAATACTATGCCAGCTGATGACTATCCTTCTGTACCTACAATTGGTGAAGAAAAACCTTTATTGAAAATTAGAGGTGAAGACTTTGTTAGTGCTGTAGATAGGGTTGCTTTTGCAGCTGCTACTGATGATATTAAACCTGTATTAACAGGTATCAGGTTAGAAGTTGAAGGTAATAATATTTCATTAGTTGCTACTGATGGTTTACGATTATCTAGACAGATGTTGAAGTTAGAAGATGCTGCTGAAAAGAACAGTAATTTATTAATTCCTGTTAGAGCTTTTCTTGAGGTTGCTCATATTGTAAGTAATATTGGAGAGGGTGATGATTTTGTTAAGTTATACTTCTTGGAAGAAAGGAATCAGGTTTTATTTAGGATAGGGGATGTTGATTTAGTTTCTAGATTAATAGATGGTGAATTTCCTGAATATAAACAGATAATTCCAACTGGTTTTAAAACAAAGTGTGAATTAAGAAGAACGGATTTTCTTAATTCTTTAAAGGTTACAAATATTATTGCTAGATCTGTATTAGGAAATAAAATGATATTAGATATTAGTGATAAGGAAAATAAAATAAAGTTATCTGCAACTCAAACTGATTTAGGTAAGAATGAAAGTATGTTTAATTCTAATGTTGAAGGTGATGATCTTAAAATTGCTTTTAGTTCTAAACTTTTATCAGATATATTAAGTCATTTAAGTGCAGAGGATTTGTTATTTGAATGCTCTGAATCTGTTAAACCAGGTGTGTTCAAGATTAAAGGTGATGATACCTTTATACATCTTGTTATGCCAATGATGCTTTAACTACTTTTTATCTTTTATTTGATATCCTACACCATGTATGGTTTTTATTAAGCCTTTATCATGTAGTTTATCTCTTAATCTTTTTATATGGACATCAACAGTATTTGATCCTGTATATTTTCGATAATCCCATACATGATCTAAGAGTTCACATCTAGATATTGTTCTCTCTCTATTTCTTAATAGATATTCTAGTAGTTCATACTCTTTCTTTCTTAACTCTAATTCTTTAGAATTTTTAAAGACACATTTACTATCAACATCTATTTTAAAATCTCCTATATACATAGTGCTATCCATGTAATTTTTAGGTCTTCTTGATATTGATTGTATTCTAGCTAGTAGTTCCTGCATTGGAAAAGGGTAGGTTAATACATCATCACCACCTTTTTTAAGAAAATCTACCTTTTGTATCCAACTACCTCTATTACAAACTCCTAATACTTTTGTATTAGAACTATGTTTTTTTATATAATTAAGTATTTTGATTGATCTATTTTCATCTAAATCTGTATTAAGTATTACAATATCGAATATATTACTTTTTATAAATGTTTTATTGCTTAATTTCTCATTATCTAGTGTTGTATTATAGCCGTATGCTTTTAATGTTTTATTTATTAATTGGGAAAGTGTCTGTGAATTCTCTATAATTAATATATTCATATCTATTCTTTTTAATTTAATATTGAAAGCATATTAAAAAAGAAAGTGATATTTAAAACCTAGATAATTAAGAGCTATGAAATTCATTATTACAAATATATTAGTATTAATAACTAGTGTTAGTTTTTTGATATATTTACTAAATAGCAGTACTTTCTTACCCTATGATTCTTTAGGTGATCCCAATTTTATAAATATATTTGTATTTGTATCTCTTTTGTTTGTAATTGTTTTTACATTTTTAATATTAATTATTTGTTTAATACTGTTTTTTCTAAAAAAAGAATTAACAAGAAGACAGAGATTCTTTATATCCTTTAAATATTCATTGATAATTTCTTTAGGATTGTTATCAGTAGGGGTTTTAAATTTCTTTAATGTATTAGATTGGATGTGGGGGTTGTCTGTTCTTGGAGTTGTACTGTTCGGTTTAATTATTATATGATTACCATATGGAAAATAATAATGTGAATAATGAAATACAGGAAATTGCAAAAATTCTTTCAGGTGAAATGGCTTTAAGAAAAAAGGAAGAGGCTATAAAAAAAGCTAAGATAAAAGCTGTTAAAGAACAAAAAGATAAAAGAAGAAAAGATATCATAGATGGTAGTATCGAATTAGAAAAAGATGCTGTGCAGGAAAAAAAGGTAGTACAAAATATTAAGCTTTATGAATGGAAAGCTCCTGATAGATATGAGTTTAAATTCAATACTAAATATTTTTTTGTTATTGTAGCTATTTCTTTAGTATTTATTCTTCTATTAGCTATTTTAGGTCATTATTGGTTAATGGCTTCTATTATTGCATTACTTTTCTTTATATATGTTGCTGGTACTACTAAGCCTGAGCTTGTTAAGCATAATATTACTGCAAGAGGTATTGATACGGGTAATAAATTATATGAATGGTTCATGTTAAGAGATTTCTATTTTACCAAAAGAGGGGATCAGTATTTGTTGATTGTTAATACAAAATTAAATCTTCCAAGTGCTTTAATTATGTTGTTAGATAAGAAAGAGGTCGAACCAATTTTTGTATTGTTGCAGGATAAGATTTTGTATAAGGATATTAGAAAGCAGGATTGGTTGGATAAGCTTAATTATGGTGAATATATTTCTTTAGATGAGATCTAATTATTAAGGAGAGATGCCTGAGTGGTCGAAAGGGAAGCACTCGAAATGCTTTGTATAGTTTATTCTATACCGGGGGTTCGAATCCCTCTCTCTCCGCCAATTTTTTATGGTTCAACATTACCTGTAGCGCTTGTTTTGAATTTTGTAATTAAAATGAAAGAATCTAATTCATACCCAATTCTTCCTGAATCTCTTTTTCAATGATATGAATATCAATACTAAAATCTTTTAAAAGATCATTCTCTATACACGTACTCTTTTCTTTTTGTTTCATTATATATTGGAAAATACCTCTTAATGGTACATCAGAAAGAAATTCTTTTTCCTTCCTAATTCTCTCATCTATCTTTTTAATTATTGAAGCACAATATTGATATTCAAAGTTTTTATCTACAAACCTATTATCAATTTTAAAAAAGCCATTCTCTTTTAAGTATTTTAGA
>CALLXA010000011.1 GCA_938015795.1 uncultured bacterium
TTGTAATATTGTGAGAGTTGCAGTGCTAATAAGCAGCACTGCAACTATTACTTTTAACACGATATCGTTCATTATCTTTGTAAATATTGTTTACCTAAGAAAATAAAACTAATACCAGTTAAAATCATCATTAAATACCCAGCTAAAAGAAGATTAGAGTTAACATCTCCAGCAGTATTTGCATATATAATACTGGTACCTAAAACTTCAGCCTTGTCTGTTGTACCTAATACATCTCCTTCTTCTTCAATATCTCTGTACTCAACCTCTCTAGTAGGTTCTCCACAAAGAATATCTGTATATTCAGAATCTACTTTTGTAACAATTCTATCTCTAAATTCTCTAGTATCATCTGAAGGATCTACAGCCCAATTAGACCATTCACCATATATATCAGTTGTATATATACATGATTCATATTGTATTTCTCTGTCTCTAGTTTCTGTTTGTACTATTGGTCCTACACAAATCTTTTCACTATTTTGAGAATCTACAGCATATGCATTTCTAGTTCTGTATTCTTGTGTATCATCTTCAAGATCAACTTCCCAATTAGACCATTCATCAAAGACTCTTACCGTTCTAGAACACTCTTTGTATCTATACTCTGTTTTTTCAGTAGTTCTACCACAACTAATTTCATTATCCATTTTGTCTACAATTTTTGTAGTGATAATGTTGTATTGTCGTGTTTCATCTTCTGGATCATCTAACCATCCAGTTTCACTTACTAATTCTACTGTTTGAGCACATTTTACAACACACTTATTATTCCAAATAGCTTGACCTCTTTCGTCCCAATTCTTACCAGTATAGTTTTTTAATACATCCTCACATCTCGATTTATGTCCATGGCCGGTACAAACTTTATCCCAATATTGGAAAGGTGGGATGATATCTTGATCGTGCCCATTATGACCTTGAGCCGTAGAGTTTTTATCTACATCTATTTTTTCAAATGGATTCATTGGCGAAGGTTTCGCATGGCAGATCATTATTTTGTGATCTCCACAGTCCTTACACGCACCTGTGGTATTTGATGAAAAAGATTGAAGAAAGAGAACTAAAAAAAAGAGAAAGGGGATAAAGAAAATGTTTTTCTTTCCCATAATTAATTAATGATAATTTAAATATCCTCAATCGGTTTCGCCATTAGCTATATACCCTTACAAGGCGACCAATGAAAGAAAGGGTAGGTCATCGCTCTTGATAAATAAAATTATAGGTTAGTTATAAAATTTATTCAAGAGTCAAAGTATATCTAATGTTCATGATAAATAAAAATAGCTTTTTAATATCTTTATAATTTATATATTGAATTTATTTGTTTAATAATTCAAAATAGATATATAGAAAATAAAAAAACCATAACACAACTATTGATAGTTATTTCTCTAGTAATTACCCTTTCTCTTTTAACACTCGGTGTAATACTCTCTCTAAGTGAAAAGCACCCTTACACCCCATTAGAAATATCTTTTAAAGATTACAAAAATCCTCAATTAGTTAAAACACAACAAGAAAAACTTCCTCAAAACTATCAAGATATTGTAAATGAAAATAATCTTAAATTAGAGAAAGAAAATATCTATGAACTATTAAACTACGGGTATACAACAATACCTAATAACAAAGAATTGCAATATTCTAATAATACACCTCTTCTTTTAACTTCAGAAAATATAACTAATTACTTTAATCAGGAGATCAACAATCAAGATTTAATTGTTAAGGAAAATATAAAAAATGAATTAAGAGATATCAATAAAAAAGCTCAAATAATTTCATCTGTTCTAAATATATTTCCAAAAGAAAAAGATCAAGATAATTTTTTGTTAGCACTAGATATTCTCGATAAAAAAGTAAAATATTTGGATTTAAAAAATATAGAGAAATCACTTGGGGTTGAACAAACAAAAAATACAAACAGAGACAACACCTCTAAGGTTAGTAATACAATATATTTAGAAGAAAACACTTTTTACTATACCAATATAAAAGATTTCATAATTGAGAAAAAAGATCTTCTTAAAAAACATAATCTATACACAAACCAATATGAGAATCTTTTGGAAGATATAGATAATATAATAAAAAAAGATAGTTCAAAATATAAAAAATTTGTTAATTTTGAAGATGAAAATATCTTACTATACACAACACAAGAGGGTATTTTAACTATATCAACAACCTCAACAAATAATCATGAGAAATTGGAGAATAATAATTTCAACACAGATTATGATATAACACCAACAACACAACCGAATGGAACTGTTCGAATACCAGTGTTAATGTATCATCAAATAGGATATGCTCCTAAGAATTCATCCTCTTTTGTAACTGGGCTATATCTTTCCCCTGATGAGTTCGAAAAACAAATTGCATACTTAACAAAAAAGAATTACAAAACTATTTCTTCTCAAGAATTTCTTGAAATTCTAAAATCTGGTAAAAATCCTGATCAAAAAACCGTAATGTTAACATTTGACGATGGTGTAACAAATCACTATACCACTGCATATCCAATATTAAAAAAATATAATCAGAAAGGTACATTTTTCATACCTTCCCATAATACTCAAATATCACAAATACAATTAAAAGAAATGTCTGATAATGGTATGGAT
>CALLXA010000012.1 GCA_938015795.1 uncultured bacterium
ACCTTACTTACTTCTATACAATTTCGTATTCGTTCTTCCAATGATAGCTATTGTTTTAGCTGTTTTCTTTGGAACAGACAGGATCAAAAGTGTAGAGAAATGGAGAAAAACAAATATAAAGACAATACATTTAATAATAGGGTTAATATTTGTTGTCCTAGGAATCGTAATGATAACGGGAATCCTATAGCCATATTTGTTTGAGAACACCTTTCAACAATGTTACAATCACAAATACTAACTTTAATACAAAATTGATATGTCATCATACAGAAAAGAAATAATATCAAAAGCTATAGACCTCTCTAAAGATTTATCTTGTTACTCAAATAAAAAGGGTGAACTAACATTAATTCAATTAAGAACACTTCTTTTCATTAGAAAGAATTCTTCTGTAAGAGCATCCGATCTTTCAAAAGAATTTAATGTTACTCCAGCAACAATTACCGCACAAATAGATAGGTTAGTAGATGATAATTGGTTAGAAAGAGTGAATTGTACAGAGGATAGAAGAGCAATAAATATAGCATTAACAAAGAAAGCTGAGAAAGAATTAGACGATATTGTTAAAGAAAACTTAAAGAAGTACAACTGGATTTTTGAACCTTTAACAAGAGAAGATGAGAAAAATCTTTTTGAAATCCTTACAAAGATTGTTGAGCACAAGGTAATTGCAAACTCAACAATAGAGTAGTTTTACATCATCGATTGTTTAAGCTAAAATTAATTTGCCTAATTAGGTTTATAATTTAACTGTCTAGAATATGCCCCAGAAATTCCTATATTTTGATACAGAAACAACAGACATACAAGTCAAAGACCTTATTCAATTAGCTTTCGTAACAGATAGTGATGTTTGTTTTAATGAATTTTACAAACCTGTTCAAGAAATCTCCTTTGGAGCAATGGCAATACATCATATAACTCCGGAAATGTTGGAGAATGTATCTACATTTGAAAATGCAAAATTACCAGATCATGATATTGATCCAGATTTTAAAGGTAATACATTAAAAGAATATCTAGAATTTCTTGCAAATGAATATATTTGGGTTGCACATAATGCAGAATTTGATCTAGAGGTATTACAGAAGAAAGGTATTCAAGTACCTAAATATATTTGTACATTAAAATTAGCTAGAAATTTCTTTCACAATGGAGATTATGATCTTGAAAGTTACTCTTTGCAATATTTAAGGTATTCCTTAGGACTTTATAAAAATGAAAATAAAGACCATATTACAGCTCATGATGCTTTAAGTGATGTATATTTTTTAAGAGATCTTTTTCATTACATGTTAGAAAACAGTAAGTTCACTCCCGAACAAATGATGCTAATTAGTAAGGAACCTCAATTTATTAGACAGGTTAATTTCGGTAAGTATGCTGGTAGAACACTAGAAGATATTGCACGAATGGACAGGGCATATCTAGAATGGATAGAGAGTACTATGACAGATAAGCCTGATTTAGTTTGGAATGCAAGAAGAGTTTTAAATATATAATAAATATTATAGTGAAAAATAAAAAGTTTTGGATAATAATACTTAGTATATTACTTTCACTTTTCTTAGGTGCATTTCTCTTTTGGTATTTCACTCAATATAAATGTACATATAATCCTAATGGTTTTGAATTTTTAAATCGCTTTGTAACAAAAAATACTTGCGAAGAAAAGCAATACTCTCTAAAAGGTACTATTTTTAATACAAGGGTTGAAGATCAAAATATCATCTTTGATTTGAATGCTTGGGATTTAAAGAACAAGAAAAGCCTATATTTTAACAACCTATCTTTTCCAATAAATAAATATGCTAATGAATTTCAAATAAATGAAGGAGATATTAAAGCTTATACTTTGAATTTTTCATACGAGAAAGATGACAGCAATTTCTTAACCAGTTTCTTTGGAAAAAATGAATATAGTTTAAAAAGCTGGTCCGTAGAAGAGATCCAAATAGAAAAAGAAGAGGTCTCAAAATTATTGAAAGAAACATATACAGCATTAGTCAATTTAAATGAAACAGAAGCAGAAACAAGAAATGAAATATTGTATAAAAACTATATAATTTCACTTTACTTCAAGAATAAATTAGATTACGTTGATGAAAAAGATATAAACTTTAAAGTTGAATTACAAAAAGAAACTGAAAAAGAAGAAAGAGATATTCCTGTTGACTCATTAGAAAACATACTATACTTAGAACCTAATAATTGTTCAATAATGTTGGGTATAGTAGAAAATAATAACGTTGATGTAAATGAGAATCTCTCAAAAGTACAATCAGTAGGTTGTAGTAACGAATCTTTAAATGTAATAGCGAATTCAAAGGCATCGGGGAATAAAAACATTCCATTTGAATATAAAGATTTACTAAGTTTAATAAGTATAGAAAACCTAAACAAAAATTTGAACAATCAACTAGAAAAAGATGAGGTTGTTAATCTAATCAATTTAATAAACGATTTGAAAATAAGTTCCAGAATTGGAAATATTTCATATTCAGAAAATATAGAACTGTTAAATTTAATTTCAAGTGACATTATCTCTGGAGGACTATTTGACTACGAAGTTTTCTGCTCGTTAGCAACTACCAGAGAAGATTATGATTTTTATCAATCAAGTGCGATATTGTTTGATAAAAATAATATAAATAATATGTTTGAAATAACTGATAAGTATTTTAATATTTCCTTGCTTTGTACTAAGGCATTTCTTAATTCTAACAATAAAGTTTTAGAACAGTGGGCTAAGGCTAATTTTTACAAAGCTTACTATATGAATTATAAAGATAATCCATCTGAATATATTACCAAAGATCCTATTTATACGAGTGAATTTATTAATCTCTTACTAAATAACTATGCAAAATCTCTTTAATTCAAAAGTAATTAAAATCTTGTTTCTCTTGTTTGCTATCTTTTTCTTTCTTGGTAATAATACTACCGCTATTAGTGCTGCTTGTCACAAAGAGTGTACTTGTAATCGTTGGGTTACTGGTGGCGAATGCGGTTATAGTTGTAGAGATATTTGTGATTGTGATACATATCCTTGGCCTAATTGTTGTAGGTATTTATGCGCACCAAACAAGTGTTGTGTAGATGAAACATGTGAATGGGTCGATTGTTGCACTCCTGTAGCTTGCTATGGTTGCACACCATCTTGTCCAGCAGGACAATCAACTACAGTCTCCGGTCCGTTATGCAAACAAAATCAAAGTAGTTGTACTGGTACCACAAACTGTAGTACTTGTACTTTGAAAGGTGATTCATGCTACCTTCCAGAAACAAATGTAGCTCCTCCTCAACCTACAAGTATTTCAATTACAATTGGAGAAAATAATTACAACCTTTCACTAGATCCTAACAATCCTACTAAAATCAAATTACCAATGGAAGATGAACAAGTTACTTTAACTGTACCTGTATTAACAACACCTTTAACTTCAAGAGGTGTTGGATATTACTTTAGAGCTTTTGATGATGTACCTTCTCAAATCTTTACTTCTACAACACCAACTGGTGATCCCCTGACTGATCCCAATAAATCAAATACTCAAATCTTTTTAAATGGAGATGACCTAATTGCTCTTACAGATACAGGTAAAATCGCTGGAATGTATTACACAATTGATAAATGTGATAATACAATTAAATACAGTACTCCTGTAGAAGGCTTCTTTGTCGTTGATAATGTTCCACCAATTCCACATACTCCTAACTGTGATCCTAATTCACAAGTTTGTGATTCTCATGACTTCCTCCCTGAACTAGGTACACAAACTACTGCTCGTGGTTGTCAAAGTGATACATATGCTGGACTTGAAATTAACAATCCTTTAGCTTTTAACATATCTCTTGTTGATGAAGATGGAAACAATGAAATACAAGCTCTAACTCTCTGGTTCCATGCTAATGACTCTACAAAAGCGTTAACTCCTACAATGGCTTTTAATGATAACAATGTGGGTATTGATAATGATGAATTTGGAGTACTCATAAAGAAAGGTTCTGATTGGAATAATCCAAATATTTACCAATCGAACTCTGATAATACTTGGACCTTAATTAATGATCTTAAAATAAAAGATAGTAGTGGAAAAACAGTAATATCAATATTAGATCTAAATATTGATACAATTACAAATCCTTCGATTGATTTCACTTTTAAACTACAATTTCACTCTGGAAATGGATTTACTGAAACTCCAATTACAAATGATTACAATGTCTTTGCTAAAGGTATCGATTCATTCCAAATATATAATAACAAAGTAGAAATGGATAGACTCCATAATATATTTAATTTCGGTATCGACCTTACAAATCCTACAGTTGAAAACATTCAATTCAGTGTTCAAAATGTTAGAGAAACAATACTTAATTGGGAATCTCAAGATAATGACTCTGGAATTTACAAAACAATGATTAATGGATATGTACTTGGTGGTGGTCACGATATAACCTTAGAAAACATTGGTACTCAAATAACCATACCTAGTTCTTTTACTTCTGAACAAATAGGATACTTTAATGATACTTACTCTCTAGTTGTTGATCCTCCTGATAGTAATATTAATGTAAATATTGGTGAGAATGAAATCGGAAGTATTGATATGCATGTTACTTCATATGATAATGCCTGTAATTACAATGGTGCTTCGGATCAGATTGAATTAGAACCTTGGATTGCTACAAAAGGTGGTAATTTCTACTCTAATCAAGGCGTTAAAACTGCTGCTAAAGATATATCTACTTTACTTTTACCTACTGCTTTTACAAATTTCACTAAAGAAAATATCACTCAAGGATCTGAAATAATGTCTACTAGAAGTAATTACATATATTCTCTAATTCATCCAGAACTAGGGGGTGTCTCTGCTTCCTCAATATATGATTCTAATGACAGAAAAGCTTACTGGTTTAGTCATTTAATCGAAAAGTTTAATCTACAAAAAACTGATAGTTCAATAACTTTAAAAGTTCTAGATAACCCTAATGATACTTGTAACAACAATCAATTCTGTTACTACCAATCTGAAAATGATGTTGTCTTAAATGATTCATACACTTGTTCTGGAAACAAATTAATAATCTCTAATCAAAGTATTACGATACAACCAATTAGGGAAGCAGAGATTACTAATGAAGTTGAAACTTGTACTACACAATCAGTACAAACTGGTACTACGGAAACATGCGAATATGTATGGAAAGCCAATACTTCTGTATTATGCTATCAAAAGCCAATTTACAAAAGGGATGAAAGAACAGGTGATTGGTACATATCCGGATACCAATACGTTTGCGAAACACCCCCAAAGGATGATGGATATTACGAAGAAGTTTGTACATATACACCAATTTACACTCAGCAAGAAGTATGTACTACCCAATTAGTTACTGTACAAAATAGATCTCAAGGTTGTATATATCTTGCTAAAGAAAATATTAATATATCTCAAGGAGAGTATGTTTCAAATGATAATCTACAGTATGATTACATGGAAGGTTTCTTCATTGCTCAAAGTAAAATAAATATTGAATACGTTGATCAAGACAAGGATATTAGAGATGGTTTAGAAATACAGGGTGGTTTAGTTGCTTTAGGAAATGAAGTTACTGATGATGCAATTTCAATTAATCGTAATCTAAGACTTTACAATTTAATATATCCAACAGTACTTGTTAACTATGATTTTAAATATGGAAAAATAGCTGAAACCTTCTTTGGTAAAGAAGCAGATATTTACAAACAGGAGACTGGATTTAAAAATATCTAAAGTATAATATATTAGAATGAAAAACAAATACGAATCACAAGCATTAGCAATTGCAATGGTAGTACTTGTTGTTTGCTCTATAATTGGAATGTCAATATATTCTAGAGTAGCAAAGGACAAAACATTAACAATAGAGGAGCAAGCATCTTCAGAAGCCTTGGAAATTGCAGACTTACTTTTGGATTACATAATCCAAACACCAATAGAAACTGTCGTAACAATATACAATCAAAGAACACCATCAAATGGTGAAAGTCTTGTAGAATCAAAATCCGAAATCTCCAGCTATTTTACATCCCTAGGTATAACGAATCTCTCTAATTTGAGTTTCGGTACATGTAAAATAAAAGAAAACGATGTTAATGAATACACTTTAAAAGTACAAGAAGCAGATGAAAGCACTGCTTTTGAAATAAGACCTGGACAAGTAAGAAGCTTTATCACAAAAGGATTAACACTTAGCGATACCTGTTCTGCACAAATTAAACTAAATGTAAGAGGAGAAAATCAAACTGGCTTTACAATTAGTAAAATATATTCAACAACTGATGGTAAAATAAAACAGTATGAAACTACAGATACAGAATCATATTGTTTCTCTCCTGGTACAGGATGTTACAACAAAAACTTCTATGGAGAAGCATGGATACCATATACTGTAAATCAAACAAAAGATCTCGCACTTGTTGAATCTGTAGAATATTCAGGAGAAACATATAACTTAGATGAGATAAGAATAAAAGCAGTAGGGGGAACCGTTGCGTTAACTTACAATCTGGACTCAGAGTGTGAAGTAGATGGATTAAGAATGATTCAAGTACAAGCAGGTGCAAATTGCAACGGAGTATATCGATCAAAAGAAATATTAATTCCAGAAACAAAATGGAGTTCTACAATATTTGACTATGTAATATTTAATGGTCAAGGCTCTATCTAGTGCATCTCTTGCTACATATATCTACTTAAAGTATCATATCTATACATAACAATGAATAATCGTTTTAGTATAAAATTTGGTGGAGAATCCGGACAAGGCATAAATACCCTAGGAAAACTTCTTAGCAAAGCTATAAAAGACTCAGGATATAAAATATTTGCATATAGAGAATACCCATCATTAATAAGAGGAGGTGTAGCTTCATATCAAATAGATTTTTCAAATAAAGAAATTTGTTCATCCACTAGATCATCCCAAATACTAGCTGTCTTAGATGAAGATTCCTTACATGAATATATAAAAACAATATCTCCAAATGGATTACTCATATATGATGATAAAGATGTTGCTTTTACAGTAGAAGAGGACACCTTTATATCTGAAAATAATATATCTAAAATATATTTAGATACAAAACAAATAGCTATTCAAGCAGGTGGTGATGAAATAATGTCAAATGTAGCAATGTTAGCATTCATTTGGAAAACCGTAGACCTAGACTTAAATACTTTACAAAAAACAGTGCTTGAATATTTTGCAAAGAAAGATGTAGATTTGAAAAAGGAAGAAGCCGTATTAAAAGCAGGATTCAATACACCTACATATAGACCAGAATTTAAACAAGAATTACCAAGTAAAAGTATTTTTCCTACAAAAACCATAATCATGAGTGGAAATGATGGTATATCATTAGGATTAATTAGTGGTGGAGTAAGAGCATATTACGCATATCCAATGACTCCTGCAACATCAATACTTAAATACTTAGGAACAACTTACAAAGAAACAGGTATATTGATAAAACAAGCAGAGAATGAAATAACTGCAGCTCAATTAGCACTCGGAAGTATGTCTATGGGTACAAGAGCAGTAACAGCCACTTCTGGAGGTGGATTTGATTTAATGTTAGAGAGTATTTCATGTGCAGGTATATCTGAAACTCCTTTTGTTGTAATACTTTCACAAAGAGCAGGTGCAGGAACAGGAGTACCAACATGGACTGGAGCTGGAGATCTATATACAGCTGTAAAAGGTGGCCATGGAGAATTTCCTCGATGTGTTATCTCTTTAAGTAATGCTGAAGATTCATATACATTAATTCAATCTGCTTTAAATATCGCAGATCAATATCAATTACCTGTAATTGTTTTAACAGAAAAACAAATTTCAGAATCACTCTTCAGCTTAAACAAATTACCTAAAGTATTACCAATTGAAAGAGGAATAAAAGAAGAAAAAGAAAATCGATATGAAATAACTGAGAATGGAATATCTTCTAGGTGGATTCCTAATGAAAACAGCAAACCATATATTTCAACAAGCGATGAACATATAGAAGATGGAACAAGCACTGAGAATTCTCAAGAGATACTCAAAATGACAGAAAAGAGATCAAGGAAAATGGAAACACTAAAAGATAATCTTCCTGAACCAACATACTACGGAAATTCTCAAGCAAAAAAAATCTTTGTAGGTTGGGGAAGTTCTAAAAATGTAATTCTAGATATAATTAATAATACTGACACGAACATAGGATATCTACACTACGAATATATATATCCATTAAAAACAGAAAAGCTTGAAGAATTGATAAACAATGATAAAGAGTTGGTATTAATTGAAAGTAATCAAACTGGAGAGCTTGGAAAGTTAATTAAAGAAGAAACAGGTTACGAATTCAAAGAAAAACTATTAAAATTCGATGGAAGACCATTCTTTGTTGAAGATATTTTAGATTTCCTTAAATAATCATGTCAGTAAATATAACAGAGTACAATTCAAAAAATAAACCTACATGGTGTCCTGGGTGTGGTAATTTTGCAATTCATACAGCATTAAAAAAAGCACTCTCTGAATTAGATATATCACCATCTCAAGCATATATATCTTTTGATATTGGATGTAATGGAAATGGTGCAGATAAAATAAATATATATGGCTTCAAAGGATTACACGGTAGAGCAATACCATTAGCAATAGGTGCACATTTAGCAAATAGAAAATATACAGTATTTGCAGATATCGGTGATGGTGGATGTTTACATGAAGGATTAGATCACTTACTACATGCAATTAGAGCTAACTATAATATAACAATACTAATACACAACAATCAGAACTTTGCATTAACAACAGGTCAAGCAACTGCAACTACACAACAAGGAAAAGAAATGTATGGATTACCAGATGGTAAACCGGAAAGGGATATTAATATAGGAGATTTAGTATTAACAATGAATCCTTCTTTCTATGCAAAAGCATACTCAGGAGATCCATTACAATTAAGCGAGATCCTTAAAAAAGCAGTTACACATAAAGGTTGTAGTGTAATTGAAATAATGCAGATATGTCCAACATATAACAGAGAATGCACACCACAATGGTTTAAAGAGCATATAAAGGTTATAGATAAAACAGCTAATACAATTGAAAATGCGAGAACATTTGTCAAAACAGAAGATGAAACTATATATACAGGAATAATATATCAGAACACAACAATACCTACATTTTATGATAGATTAGAAAACAGAAAAGATATTCCAACAGAATTAGTTGACGAAGTAAAAAATTACGATATATCCAAATTATTAAAAAACTTTGAATAATGGAAATCTCATCACTCTCACCCAAATCTATAGCAATAGTAGGAGCATCTACAAACCCAGATAAAATAGCTACTGTTATACTTAGGAATTTAATAGAAGATGGATATAACGGTAAAATATATCCAATAAATCCTAAATATGAAGAAATCCAAGGACGAAAATCATATCCTGATATTCTCTCAATTGAAGATAAAGTAGAAATGGTTTGTATTGCAATACCTCACCAATTTGTAGAAGAAATAGTTGATCAATGTATACAAAAGGGTGTTAAAACAGCAGTAATTATATCTGCAGGTTTCAAAGAAACAGGTAAAGAGGGTAGAGAGTTAGAAAAAAGAATTGCAGAGAAAGCTAAAGCAGGTAAATTAAGAATATTAGGACCTAACTGTTTAGGATATATAAATAATAAAGCTAAGATAAACTTATCTTTTGCAAGAGAGAATCCAGGTAATGGAAATATTGCCTTTATTTCACAATCAGGAGCTTTTTGTACTGCTGTATTAGATATGGCTGCAAAAGAGAATCTAGGCTTCTCATATGTAATCTCACTTGGAAACAAATCAGATATACAAGAGAATGAATTAATTGAAGAAATGATTAAAGATAAAGATGTAAAAGCTGTAGCCTTATATTTAGAAGAATTTGCAGATGGAAAAGAGTTTGTATCACTTACACAGAAATCTACAAAACCTATACTATTGATTAATCCTGGAAGTTCTGAAAAAGCAAAGATTGCCATTTCATCACATACAGGATCATTAGCTTCCTCTTATGATACATCTGTTGCTGCAGTTAAAAAAGGAAATATTATACAAGCAGATAATTCGGAAGATCTATTCAAATTGATGAAACTAATTAGTTTTGATGCAATTCCTTCTGGTAAGAAAATTGCCATAGTAACCAATGCTGGTGGTCCAGGAATAATAGCTACAGATGCAATTGAAAAACAGGGTTTACAGTTATCAGAACTAGGAGAGAAAACATTAAACAAATTAAAAAAATATCTTCCTTCAGAAGCTAGTATTAATAATCCTGTAGATATTCTTGGAGATGCACTTTCAGATAGATATGCTCTCGCTATAGAGACAGTTTTAGATGATATTAATGTTGATGCTGTACTTACAATTTTAACTCCTCAATTAATAACAGAGATAGAAAGTACTGCTGAGAAGATATCCAATTTAACAAATATAAATTCAAAACCTATATATAGCTGTTTTCTTGGTGGTAAAGATATCGAAGCAGGGTTTAGAATATTAAATAGTAATCAATCTCCTGTTTGTGACAACATTGAAGAAGCTGTTAGACTTTTGGGGAAACTTGCTAATTACAAAGAAAATATAACTAATACAAAAAGTGTTGATTGTAAACAATTTAAGCATAGAGGAAAACATAGAAAAGAATTATTAGAATACCTTGATAACGAAGATATCATTATAGTTCCTGATGAATTAGCAATATCAATGCTTGAAGAATTTAAAATTGATACACCAAAACAATTAGTTACAAGTAACAAAGAAGATGCTGTTAATTTCGCAGCAAAAATATTTCCAGTAGCTATAAAGGCAAGTGCAGAAGATTTAGCACATAAAACTGATTTTAAAGGACTGTTCTTAGATATTAGAACTATTTCTGAGTTTGAAGAAAAATTTGAAGAACTAAAAGAAAACATAACACAAAGAACAGGTAATAATGCTCCAAATATATTAATACAGGAAATGATTGAAGGTAATGTAGAATTTTTCATTGGTGCTAACAGAGAGGGTGGATCTGATATTTATGAAGAAGATGGGCTTGGATTTGGTCATCTTCTAGCTATTGGTCAAGGTGGAATATACACAGAGGTTTACAAAGATATTAGGCATATTTTAGTTCCTGAGTGTGAAGAAAAAATTGAACAAATATTTTCTGAAACAAAGGTTTCGAAGATAATTGAGGGATATAGGGGGAAACCACCTTTAGCAAAAACAAAACTTTTAGATTTAATAACAAAAATACAATCACTTTTAATAACATATCCTGAAATTATTACAATGGATATAAATCCTGTTATGATAACTGAAAAAAGAGCAGTAGCTCTAGATGTAAAAATGTATATAAAAAAATAATATGGAAGAAGAAATCGATATATCACAAACAGAGGGATATTTTGACGAAACAGATAGATTCTTTACAGAAGAAATGACACCTGAGGATTTTAAAAAAGAACTAGAAAAAAATAGTTTAACTACTAAAGGTTGGTTAAACAATTTTCCTTTGAAAATCTACGATCTCAATTATCGTTTAGATTCAATCCAAGAAGTAGTTCCTGATTTAAAAGAAATGATTAACGAGATAGATAAAACATATGAAGAGGGAATTTACAGTATGGATTATGAATACTTCAAAAGACACTTACAAACAATGTGGAATGAAGAAGTAGAGCTAACCATTATAGATTTATATATCAAAATGCTCAGAAAAGGATATTCTAGATATTCTGAAAATGGAATATCTCTAACAAG
>CALLXA010000013.1 GCA_938015795.1 uncultured bacterium
ATCAAAGCTATCCCTCTACGGATGTTATGATGTTAAGAGTTGGTTTTGAGGATCAACCTGCACCCGATCTTGTTGGAGTTACTGAGGAGGAGCTATTAAAAAATGAGGATATAGGGATTTGGGATAAAATAACATCTTTGTTTGTCAAGGGGAGCAATGCTGATTGTCGACCCAATTGTGCGACTTATGCTGATTTGATGGAGGCTCGGGCTGGAGATGACACTTCTGGAACTTCAGAAGCAGCTAGGCAGGCTCGCCGAGCAAAGACTTATGTAGAAACTCATGATATCGAGGCTGAAAAAGCAAATCAAAAAGCGATTCTTGAAAAGGCTTTGTTGGGTACTAAAACAACTACTGTAAATGGAAAAAAAGAATTGGATATTAGTGATGAAGCTACAAGAAACAAAATCATCGCTAACCCAAGTGTTTTTGGATATACATTAGCTCAAAAGGCACAAGATGCTAAGGTTAGTGATTCGAGAGTAGAAACTTCTGGTACAGAAACTTCTAATGATAGACCTCCTGCTAAAGGAAAAAATTATTATCCAGTTTATGATACAGACGGAAACGGTTTTTGTGATAAATATGATAAGATGGGTGCTGATTATCTAAAGAGGATTTCTGATAAGTCAGAATCTTTACTGGCTATTTCTGATGAAAAAATTGCTGCTATTGCAACTGGTGAGGGGTATGGTGTTTCTGATGGTAAAAATGTTATTGCTCATTTGTTTAAAAATTCAATATTTAATCCATCAAATGCAGAAGTTATTCTTCCATTCCAAATGGGTTTTAGTGATGATGGCTTATATCTTCGTAGATACAATAAGGATAATGCTCCATATGATTTGAGCTATAATACTGAGACAAAGGCTTATCAGATAGGTAGTGCTAAGGGCTTTGCTGAATATATTTTGGCTAGCTATTATGAAACAAGAAGTCAGTTACATAGTACTCAAGGTAAAATCGCAACTAAAATAGCATCTAATTTACCACCTGCGATAAAAGTTATAACACGTGATAGTGATATTGCATGGAATAGTATTGTTAAAAAAGAACAAGTTGAGGATGAAGAGGCTGATGCTGTAACTACTTATTGGTCTTTGCAAAATCCAATTGAAATAAAAGATAGAGAAAATGGATTTTTTGGAAGTTATGTCAAGGCAGCTGAATACCTTGAAAATAAAGCTTCTAAGTCAGAGCAGGCAATTATTGGTGGTATCTGTTTGAATGGTGAAGATTGTGCTGACAGTAGCATAGATATAAGACCAGTAAAGGTAGAGGTTGCTCAAAAAGAACCTGGAGCTTATTCAATTTTAGACAAAATTATTTCTAAAACTTATGCACAAGAGACCGGTAATGATAACTTGGACTCTGATTTCTTGTATTTCACTCCAGAAAGAGGACTTTTAGATATAACAATAGATGGATTGAAAATTACTGATAATTTAGAAATCGATGGAAATGATATTCTTATGCTTTATGTTGAAGGAAATGGAGTTGAAGGTTATCAGGTTCCAGAGGATTGGAAAAATCCTAAAGAAAATGAAGATAAGATTATTTCTAGTAAATCTGTAAATATTGAAGTAAGCAAAAATTCTTCTATTAATGATTTTGATCTTAAAGAAGGTATTAATATTATATTTTTTGATTTCATACCACTAGCTAGTGGTGGAGAAAAAATGACAGCAAAAGATTTAGTAGAAAAATATCCAAATGCAATTAAATATATTGCAGAATATTCAAATGGTAAATGGGGAAATATCGTAGGATTATCTAATAATAATGAATCATTGGGTAATAAC
This sequence comes from uncultured bacterium, assembly GCA_938015795.1. Lineage (GTDB taxonomy): Bacteria > Patescibacteriota > Dojkabacteria > SC72 > SC72 > CALLXA01. The sequence continues at coordinate 1,803 of CALLXA010000013.1, forward strand.
TTTGAAATAATTCCTGGAAAAGGATATTTAATATATATGTCTTACGATTTCAAAATTAGTATATCGGGGCTTTTGGTTAAATCGCCAATCCCTGTAGCTTTCTCTCAAGGTTGGAATTTAGTAGGTATACATGGATACAGTAAGAAATATACAGCTAGAACGTTAATAGACTCTATAAATTCAATAGAGGGATTAAAAGCTAATAATGTATCATGGTGGCCTACATCTAAGAGTAAATATGAAGGATTACAAGTAGAAGATAATCAAGAATATGGATTAGACTTCCCAATAAGCTCGACAAATGGATATTTTGTTAGAATAAATGAATTTAAACCAGAAAGTAGTGACTGTAAATCAATAATATGGCATGATGGAGGTGAGCTAAATGGTTCGTGTGGTAATTCGAAAACAATATTTTAAATTTAAAACAAATTAATATGGACACAATACCATCAATATATTGGATGATAATAATAGGGGCTATCACCTTTATGATCTGCTTTGTTCTTTACTATGTAGCTATGCTACTTAAAGAAAGTAAAGAAGCTGTAACAGACAGTAGAGCACTATTAAAAGATGCTCAAAAGACAATAAAGCAAGTAGACTTAATTATTAACGATGTACAATCAAGCATATCTTCAGTAAGAAGCTCTATAGATGAAATCAATCAAACACTATTAATCCCAATAAGAAAAATAGGATACGGTATATCAGTGGTAAGTAGCTTTTTAGGAAAGAAAAAAGAAAACGGAACTACAGAAGAATAATTGTAGAAAAATTCAGATACAGGTATCATAGATATTAATGAAAATAGCTAGACTGCCTTCAACAAGGAGAAAAAATCTTACAACAATATTGATATTGGTAATTGGACTACCAATACTCATCTTTGCATCATATCAAGTAGTAAATTTGATCTCCAAAGCAGGAGGAGATGTAACCCCTAAAAATGTCATTATAAGTAACCTTACAACAAGCTCTGTAACCATTAGCTGGACAACAGAGGAAAAAGCACAGGGATCTGTTGTACCAGTATTAAATGGAAACGAAAAAAGTCCAGTAATAGATAAAAGAGGATACAGTACTAGATACACTCACTATGTTGAAATAACAGATCTAGAACCAGACACAAGTTATGACTTCTTGATAGTTTCTAACAACAGTAAATATTCAGATGAAGGTGGAAAAGAATTCGCATTTAAAACCGCACCAGTAACAGCTGATGCTCCAACACCAAATCCAATACATGGATCAGTACAAGGAGCTTCTGGTGATGATGTTGTCCTATATGCTTTGTATAAAGATAAGTCGGTATATCCAGTATCCACAATAATGCCAAGCGGTGGTAATTGGATAGTCGATCTTTCAACATTCAGAAAAATAAGTGATAAAAGTTTAGTAATAACTGGTTCTACAGAAAATCTAGTAATTATAGCTGTCTCTCAAAACGGTACAGGTGCCGTTGTCGAGGGTGTATACAGTGATCTCTTTGATTGTAATGGAAAATTAAAAGAGACTAATCCTTTGGAAATCTCTACTAAAGAAAATATATATACATATTTCCCTCCACAAGCTCAATTAGAGACATATGCATTAAACGAAGAAGAACCTCCACCATATGTACCACCTGTTGTTGAAGAAGAACCAGAAGAACAAGAAGAACAAGAAGAAGAACCTCCAGTAGAAGAAGATTTGGATAGGGAATTCCAATTAAGACACGATCTAAATTGGATCGATATGGTAAAGGGAGGTACTACATCTGTAACTGGTACAACAGGAGAGGACAGTATCTTGATAACAAATTTGACTGATACTGGGGCTACAATACTTTGGGTCTCTGATGAAAAAGAAACAGGATCTGTAGAATATGGTACTTCTGTAGAAGAGTTAAATGAAAAAGCTGTTGATGAAAGAGATGGCCTTACAAATAAAGGATCCTACTATGTACATAGCGTAAATCTGTCTAGATTAGAACCAGAGAAAAAAATATATTTCAAAGTAATATCAGGTGAAGAAGAATTTGATAATGATGGTAAATATTTTAGCTTTACAACATTTGCAACACTAAACTCACCACCACCATTCGAATCCATAACAGGTACAGTTGATGGTATAGATGGTGAAAATGAAGTTGCTGTAGTAGGATATATTAAAGACAACGATGAAACAGGAAGTCAAGGAAATAGCGTGAAAATGTCGACTGTAACAGATGAAGATGGAAAATGGATTCTTTCAATAGCAGATTCTAGAACAGAAGATGGAGTGGAATACTTTGAATATACAGATGAGGATACTTTTGTTTTCGATATATTAGCTACAAATAATGTTGATACTAAAAATGAATCATTGAAAGGTATATCTGAAAGAGATATTGAATTAGAAGTAACAGCATCTGACAATAGTGGAACTAAATATACAAAAATTGATTTGTTAGATACATATGGAATTTTAGGAGTAGGTTCTATAAATATACCTATAAAGAGCGATACAAATACATCTCCTACAAATACTGTAGATGGAGGAAGCAGTACTCCACAAGCGGGTTTGTTTGGTAATATGGTAATTTTAATAGTTTTAGGTATAATTCCAGTTGTATCTTTCAGTTACGTTTTAATATCTTCAAAAAATATCTGTAAAAAGGGTAAAAATAATATGAAGAGTATGATAAACTAAACAAATATGAATTACAGAAGAAGGAATAGAAAATATATATTGTTTTTGATATTTTTAGGAGGATTTGGATATATTTTGTATGCAAATTTAGCAAATAAGGAAATTTTAAAAGAAATTACAGATTCCAATATACAAGCTAAAACATCTATCAGTGTTGAGAATCCAACAGGGATAACTGTACCAAAGTGTGGAAGTATACAAAATGATGTTAGTCCTGAATTAGTAACCGACTATATTAAATTGGATTTAGAAAAACCTATTGATATTACACAATCTGTTCTAGCTGGAAAAAGCTCTAGCTGTGAAAGTTTTAGTAAGCAGTTTGATATTAGTGCTATGTGTGAAGAGGGATCTGCATCTTCAGATGTTGAGGGTGGAGCAAATAACGCAGATGTTATATATGCAAATAAAAATGGTGGAGAAATAGATGTCTCTGATGATGTAAGAATTCGTCTTGTTGAAGTAACTTTTCCTGCACAATTCTGGAATGGAAGTAAGGTTGTAAAAGATAGTACTCTTGGAATATCAAAAGCTAACAAAGATCCTGTATACAACTCATCTGGCGATTATTTAGCATTAGAATATGGACAAACAATGTTAACTCCCGCTCAATCAGAAGCTTTTCAAAGTGTTGAAGGTAATAACAGAGAGGCGTTTAGTGTTATAGCTAGAAACAAGATTTTAGCTTCAGAGGAAAAAGAAAATATAAAAGGAACATATATTGTAGAAAAAGAGACTAATGAACCATACAAATCTCTGTGTCCAACGAATATTCAGAATAGTGCCTTTAATCCTACGGGAACAAATGAAGTAGGAACTATACTTAATGATTCATTACAGATACCTGGTGGAGATCCTGATTTAGAAAAAACTGTAACTAGCTGTGTTGAAACTAATGACACGATTACATATACAATGAATGATTCTAATATGTATGATACTGTATGTAGTGAAACTGGTTTATGGGCTAATTTCCTTGGCCATGTAAGGGCATTTTTCTCTCAGGATGAATGGACTGATTGTACTGTAAGTAGAGTAATTGATTTAGGCAATGGAGAAACTTCTACAGAAGATGATACTTGTAAAACCAAAGAGGACATTGTTGTTGAAATGACATCGGTATACGGTGCTGTTGACGATTGTTCCGATGGTGTTTGTGGAAATGCAGGTATGACTAAGCGATTCCTATCTACACAATCTCCTTCTCAATCAACAACATTTGAAATTGGAAGTCCTTCTTCTAAGACCTCTTTGACTCGTGCAATTTTGACACCTTGTATTGTTGAAATTCAAACAGGTTTCTTTTGGAACAATGAAAGAGTTCCTGTATATTGTAAATGGGATGCGACTCCAAACCTCGCAAATTATAGGGCTCAACAAGCAGAGAAAATACCAGGAGACAAGGATTTCTACTCAACATATGATGAATATTGGAAAGATGTTGTTAAAGCATTAACAAAGCATAGTGAACTGTCCGCATTATAAAGTATATAAATTAATAATATTTTAAAATGATAGTTAAAAGTATATATAGCTATATTGAGAAGATAGACAAATTTTTAAAGTCTAGATTTAATAAAACGCTGTTTTACTCAGTAATGGTAATAAGCTCCTTCTTTATAGCTTTTAATACATACGCTGTTGAGCCAATAGATTTAATGGGTACACATCAAGAAGCTATAGATGTACCTGTTGCTTTGACTGGTGTTACATCTGAAAATACACAAATGATGAGTAGTAAAACATCTACCGCAACACTGATAAATATTGTAAGTATTTTCATACCTCAATCATTTGATACGTATTCATACTTAGAAGCAGATCCAAATGTATCATATGCTTCAAAAGCAGGAGTTTTTGGAATTGCAAATGACAGTGTTTTGGCAATGATGACTGCACAACCTCAAGCTAATGTTTCCGAACATCTAGCACAAGAATGGATTCCAGGTTATGAAGGTGGTACATCTGCCGTATATGCAGATGGTTTTACTGAATTAGAAACAAGTGGTATCGATAATTTATGGTCAAGGATGAGAAATATTGCATATCTAATGTTTGTTTTAGTTATGATTGTAGCTGGATTTATGATTATGTTCAGAAGTAAATTAGGAGGACAAACAGTTGTTACTTTAGGTAATATGATCCCTAACGTTATTATATCCTTGATATTAGTAACTTTTAGTTTTGCGATTGTTGGTTTAGTAATTGATTTCGGATCTTTGTTATCAAGAATATCTTTAGATCTTCTTTACGACAAAATACCTGATTATTATGTAAATACTAAAAATCCATTCTCAATAATGTGGGGTTATCTATCTACAGGAGCAGCTTCTTCATGGAATGATTTTGCTTCAAGTTGGGCTGATCCATTGTCAATAGATTCTGTGCTTAATGTTGTAAACTATATAGCAGGTGGAGTTACTATCGCTCTAGCTGGACCAATTGTTTTGATATTAGTAATTATTGTTGCTGGAATAATGGTATTTGGAGCTATTAAAGTTTGGATTACATTATTGAAATCATATTTAGGAATATTATTTAATGTAATTATTGGTCCAATACAGATTGCAATATCTGCAATACCTGGACAGAAACAGATGTTAACAAACTGGTTTCTATCAGTACTTCGAAATGTATTAACTTTCCCAATTGTATTGGCAATGCTTAACTTACCATTTGCCCTATGGGGAGAGAAATTAGCTTTTCCTGGTTTTCCTGAAGGTTTAGTTCAACCAACAGCTACATCTGAAGCTGATGGTTTAGCTGTTTTTGTAAGTAAAGCACTTGGCTTTGATAACGCATTGATAAGCATATTGGGTATAGTTATGTTGTTCATGGCTGCACAAGTTCCTAAATTCTTAGAATCAGTATTCCCAGCAAATTCACCTAAAGCTATTGGTGAAGGTATTGGTGCTGCAAAAGCTGCGTTTAGTAAGATTCCTTTAGTTGGTAAATTATTTGCTTAAAATATAACTGAATGGGTTCTGGAAATAAAAAGCAAAAAGGATATGATGATGCATTAGGGTCTATATTTGACTTCATGTTTACTCAGGCGAAAAAAAGACCAGATAAAAGAAAGCCAATGAAGCTTACTGGTATTTCAGGAAGTTCTGAGTTTACAGATGCTTTGACAAGTGTATTAGAAAACCCAGCAGCTTTTGTTGGAGATACTACATTAGAAGCCATTGATGGTTCATTAGATGCAGATTTAGTAAAGTTACAGACTGATTCTAGAGGTCAGGCTTTAGGTTTTTCAACTGGAAATCTTGCAGGATTCTTAAATGATCCAAACAAATTTATAAAGAAGGCTTACGAAAAGCAAAAAATGATGCGTAAGGCATCAAACATTAGATGGTTATCACCAGCTGTTCAAGATGTTATTACTAGAGCATATGCTCACAGGATGGGTTTGGATTCTGAGGATGGAACATTATTAGGAGAAGCAACAAGAAAAGCTTTGGCTGAAATTCAGTATGGATCAATGTCTTCTGGTAACCAATTTTATAGTCAGAATTATACTTTAGGAGCATCTGCTAGATTAAATAATGTAGACCCTGCAGCTACATTAGATTTGAATGCAAAAACTCTTGAAATGAAAAGTAAGGGTCGTATTACTGATGAAAATGACTATATTGGTGCTGTTAAAGAACATTTAAAGGACAAAGCAACTGCTGATCCATCAAAAAAGGATACATATCAAAAAGCAAGCTTACTTTTAGATAATTTAAGAGATCAAGCAATAATTAAGAGAAGCCCTATTGAATTAAAGGCTACGAGAAAAGCAATAAGGGAGTTAAGAAAAGTTAATCCTAATGATCCTGCTTTAAGAGAGTTGTTGGCTGATGAGAAGAGATTGCAAGTTCTTTCAAGACAGAACTTGTTAGGTAATATAGGACAGGCTGAAGGTTTTGTAAATGCTTGGAATGCTACATATAGGACAACTAAAGATCTTGTACCAAGTATATTAAATGGGAGTTTTTTTGAGGATGCTCAACATAAAAATCCTTTCCTTACACCATCGATTAAAAGAACTGCAAGAATATTAAACGAAAAGGGTGAGTGGGAAAAAATCAAATTTCATGATGCAATAAAATCCAAAACAATATATAACCCGAGAGTTGCTGAATTCTTAAATAATATTTACTATTACACACCCGCGGGTATTATTAGTTCTTTAACCACTGGTGAAGGATTTGCGAGATCATATCAAAAAACATTAGATAGATTAACAGCTTCTGTACAAGGATTAGATTCTGCAAATATCAATATGTTAAAAAGCTTTGGTATGTTTGATGATCAAGGCAACTTTAAGGCAGAGAATTGGGCGTTGATAGCATCTGATCCTACTAAGATGTCTGCTTTGGCTTCCTTTGTTAGTGCAAATCCGAACAATCCTATTGCTAAAAATTTATTAAATACAGTAAATCGTAGTAAGGTTTTAAATAATTTAGCATATAGATTTCAAGCTGTTTCAAGATGGAATGCGAAGATAACAACAGCTGTACTTACAAGATTGAACAACAGATTAAAAACTAATATAGCTCAGGATAAGTTAAGTGATTATACTGCTGGTCAAATAATTAATAAGTTTCTGGGCGAAAAGCTTCTGAATGGTAAATTGGGTGCTTTTCTTGCAAAGCATCTAAGTGCAGATATTATGAAGCAATTGGCTGTAGAAGTAGGTTCAGGTGGTCTAAAAGTTTTGATAAGTTCAACTTTAAAAGCTGCAATGGCAGCTGCAGGTATGGCATTGGGACCTCTTGCTAGTGTTTTGGCATGGGTGGGTACTGAAGTTATTGTAGAAATAGGGTACAAGATGATTGGTCAGATAATTCTCTTGATCTTGTTATTAACCCTAGGAATAATAGGTATCGGATTTATGGGTATTGGTGGATTAGGCGAAGTACTTAGTGGTTTAGCTCCTCATTCATATATTACACCAGTTGAAGTAAAGCAGTGTGATGCTTTTTTTGGAATTGAACCAATTATAGATGATCCAGATGACGAAATTGAAAGAGGACCAATAGAAGATTTTGTCGCAGGTTCTTTGCCAAGTGGTGTTCAATGTCTTTTGGGTGAAGGTTCATATTCCTGTTCTCAAGGTGCATATGGATCATGGTCACATCAACAAGTTGCAGCAAATGACTATACAGGTGTTTCATATTTCCATGCTCCAACTTTTTGTGGCGAAGGCAATTGTGTAGTTACATATGTGGGAGATGTTAATTGTACTTCTGGATATGCTGGAGGTATGGTGAAATTTACTGCTACCTATGAAGGATCCACTTATGAGTTCAAATTAATACATGTCGCGAGTGATTTTTCTGTAGGACAAACACTAGGAGCTGGTGAAAGAGTTGCTAGAGTTATGACAATCCAAGAAACAGGTAACGCATGTTCAACAGGAATGCACTTACACTTAGAAACAAAATTAAATGGTGCAACTGTTGATCCATACGATGTAATGACAAGTCCTACCTCTGCTGGTGGCTTTGGTTGTAGTATTAGTGAGTGTCCTTAATTATTAAAGAAGGAAAATGGAAAAGAAAAAAAGAAATATATTAATAATTTTAAGTATACTATTGATATTAATAACTGCTTTTGTAATATATCTTTTGATCTTTAAAAAGGAAGAGAAAAACTATCCTAAAGAACCAATTTCTCAAGAAACTATATACCCATCTAGTGAAAAGATTGAATTTAAAGAAACTTTCTCTGAAACAGACAAATTAATATATGCGTTATCTAAAAAAACACAGTTAGAGAACGTAAAAAAAATGATCGAATCCTTAAATTTGGATATTAAGATCAAGGATTCTAAAGAAGCAGAGTATTACAATTGGTCTGGTAATGGTTGGAGCTTTATATATGATCTAAGTTCAAATTACCTTATCTTCAATATTGAAAAAGGTTTAGAAGTAGGGGAAGTAGAATTGAACAAAAATTCGTTTAGTAATTTTGTAAGTAAATATTTTTCAAAGAATTGGAAGTATACAGTATTTGAAACTGAGAAAAGACCAGGAGGGGAAGTAGTCTCATATGCGAAGAGAAAAATAAGTACAGATGATGTTGTAGAATCTAAAATATTTAATAAATATACAGACTATTTAGCTTTAAAGGACGGCAAGATAATATATGGTAAGATTTTGCTTACAGATTTTGAAGAAACAGAATTAGAAGCACCATTAATAGCTTCTACCAAATTGAATGAATTAATTAATATAAAAGGTTATCCAAAAGAAGTTTTTGCAGACTACTCAGTATTACAATCAAGCGTATTAAAAAAAGTTGATTATCTCTCTGATGAATTTGAGGAACTTGCTGATACTTTAAACAATTGCGTATCTTCAAACAGTTCTGTAGTGTATTTGTATAAGTCTTTTAATCAGTCATACATTACTCCGGTATATAAAATAGAGATGCTCTGTAATGTTGAATATGATAACCAACAGTATTCAATACCTGCAGTTGCATATGTAAATGCTATTGATCCTGAATATATATCAATTCCTGAGTAAAAAGATTAAAACGCATTACAAATTTTCTCATGAATGTTAGAATAGATAGAAATGAAAATACTTAAAACTGTCTTAATAATAATTTCAATCATATTTGTATATTCAACCTTTTTGAAAGGTGCCTTCGCATTTGATTTCCAATCTACTCAAACATCTGGTTTTGATCAAAAAATATCTGATCAAACATATACTCAATATGCAAATCCAACCAAATTTTATATTACACAGGTAAATACAAGTTCAAATGAGCTTAAAAACAATCCTGAACAATGGATTAGTGCACTATATTACTACTCTATAACTAGGTTGAAATTTGCAGATATTCCATATAATTTCCTTTTAGATGAAAATGGTCAAATATATGAAGGCAGAAAAGGTGGTATAGGGGTTAATCCAGAACTTAAGAATATAGATGGTGCAATAACTATTGGATATCTCTCAAATAATCCAATACTAACTACAAGATCAGAACAATCTCTTTATACTATGATTGAGGATATTTCTAAAAAATGGGGAATAAAAGAATATATTCCAGTTAAATTAGAAATATCTGAAAATGATAAATCATTAACAACTGTAATACCAAAAGAAATTAATAATGACTTCTCTCAATCAGTAAAAGAAGCTTTAGAAGGATGGAAAGGATACAGTAAGGAAAATTTGGAGTATAAAGCTAGTATTGTTAGTATAGAAAATCAACCTACTTTAGAAATTGGTAAGAAGTTAAATGTTAAAGTTAAAGTAAAGAATGAGAATGATTTCCCATGGTTTACAGACAAAAATCCAATATATATATCTGTAAAGGATAATAAGGAAAGTATTTTTGCTGTAAATGGAGTATGGGAGAGTTTTAGTAAACCAATAAGTATATCAGATAAGGTTGTTAAAGCAGGTGAAGAGATAGAGCTTACTTTTGATCTACAAGCAAAGGTAAATCCAGGTAAGGTTAGTGAATCATTTGTAATTACAAAGGTTGTAGACAAAGCATTTGAAAATTCTTTTTTTGAAGTAAAGTTTGAGATAGTAAAAGGAGATAATAAGTTAGTAGAGGTATACTCACCTGAATATGGATTTGTTAATATAAGGGAGTGCCCAGTATATAATTGTGAAATAATTGATTCTGTTGATGAGGGATCTGTGTTTATAGAAGTTTCTCGAAATGATAGCGGTTGGGTTCAAATTCAATATGATGAAGATACTCAAGGTTGGGTATATGTTAAATATGTAAAGTCCATTTAGGATTTCATTTAAGATTACTAGATAAATATTGTGTCACAAGATATTATTCTTGGGAGATTAAATCCTGAACAAAAGAAAGCAGTAGAATGTACAGAGGGTCCTTTACTTGTTTTTGCAGGTGCTGGTTCTGGTAAAACTAGAGTAATAACAAATAGAATTGCATACTTGATTAATAACAAGGGTGTTTCTCCAGAGAATATTTTGGCTGTTACATTTACAAAGAAAGCAGCTGGAGAGATGCAAGACAGAGTAAAAGAAATTCTTTCTGAAATAGGTGCTAATCCAAATGAAATGCCATCTATTGGTACTTTTCATTCAATAGGGGCTTTACTGTTAAGGAAAAATGCAAAAGAGGTAGGTCTTTCGAATAACTTCTCT
>CALLXA010000014.1 GCA_938015795.1 uncultured bacterium
TTCTGTTCTTGTATTTCACTAGCCTGATTTAATTGAGCAACATCTAATTCTGCTTCATCAATTCCATTTGTATATGTATTTACAAATAGTACATTTTCAATATGTAAATCTCTTTGGTTACAAGTACGAATAAAAGGTGTATCCAACAAATCTTGGTATGTAGAATTCGTGTAAAAGTAATCTCTCTTTTCACAAGTATTACTCAATGGTCTTTTGTATATCCAAAAAGCAAGAGACGCTATTACAACAAGTATTACCAAAAGTAATATTATTAATATTTTCTTTTTTGTTAATTTCATTAAGTTGGACAGTTAACTTAAAACTACTCTCCTAAGTACTTGTTTAGTTCTTTCATTAGACCTTCATAATCAATATCTGTTTTAACTAAGTATGAAGATGCTCCAGAGTCAAAAGCTTCTTTTATAACGCTATCGCTAGTCATATTTGTTAATACAATTATTGGCATATTTCCATATTTTTCAGGATTTGATTTAACAGCACCCAATACTTCTAAACCATCAACACCTGGCATCATAAGGTCGAGAAGAACAAGATCTATTTGACCTAATTGATTTGCAAGTTTATCTAAACCTTGATAACCATCTTTTGCCAAATCAACTTCAAACCCTGCTGTTTGTACTAACTCTGCATATGAATCTAGAAGACTCTGTTCATCTTCTACAATTAATATTTTTTTTAATTCATTACTCATATAGGTATTATAAAAAATTATTTAATAAGGTTCTAACAAACCATTATCATTATAAATAGCGTAATCGAAAACTGAAGAGTAGCTAGTATTATTCTCTCTCGGAACATAGACTTCTTTTCCCCTAGATACACCATTACAATTAACTTCAACAGATACTTTCGCCATTGTTAAATCAAAATTACCCGCACATGATTCTTCACTTAAAGAACTTTTTACAGCCAAAACACCACCTACAACTAACAATCGGACCTCATCTAATGAGTAGGTATCTTTAATTTCATTCAAGTGAATATTCATAGGAGTACTTGAAGAGGTAGGTATCCAAGAATCACTTGATATTATTCTTTCATTATCGCAAGATCCTCCAGAATAAATACAATATGCTAACATATCATCTGGTTCATACTCTTTGTAAATTGTATTGGGGTAGTTTGTAGCATATATTTTTTGAATTACCAAACCAACAGATTTTGTTCCACGAGGTTCAAATTGCAAAGACATATCACAATTAGGATTTAACGATTGAGAGTTATTACCAAGAACAAAGCTTAAAGCCATATCATCTCTTACTTCTATATATTCTCCTGTTGATGGTTTGATTGTTATTACAAAAGATGCACCAGTATTGCTACATGTATTAGAAAGTGCTGCTAGATTAGTTGTATCAACACCAAATTTATTAAGATACTCTTTTAATTGTGTTTCATTTTCTATCCTTAAAGAATCTTCCATACCCAAAGAGGTTAAAAGATCATCACCACTAATTTCTGAGAATATATCAATTAAAGAGTCGGATACTTCTAATGCTTCACTGGATTCCTGTTCGTTAATGACAGATTGCCTATCTCGTAATGTTCTAGAATAGATTGCCATACCAATAACAACGGACACAACTAAAACAATCATTGTAATCATGAGTGCTTGTGCTTCATATTTGCCGTTATTTTTTAGTAGACAGATTTTCACAATATCAATATATCACTTAAAACGTTACCATATCAACCCACCAGTGGTAACAACTGCTTGCCTAAATACTTCTCTATTAACAGGTGCTCCATCTGTTAGGTACCAATTTACTGGTTGAGCAGAGATATCAAACTTGAAAACATAATTTCCATCAACTGATTTAATATATGAAATATTAAACGAATCAATATCAACTGCTTCAGAATTCAAAACTATTGTATATTTAGAGTAGTCACTTGTATCTTGAAAACAGCTTTCATGTTCATCCCAAAGGTTTTGTGCAGATGTTTTTAATATATATCCAAATTCAGGATTAGAAGTAGATTTGAAATATCCAACACAAACCCAACTTGTAAATCCATATGGTCTAAAGTGAATTTCATTACCAACCTCATTTTCTTCTAAAGTGTTTTGATATAGCTCTCTCATTTGATCAGAATCAAAACCATCAGAAACTATTTCATTATTAACAGGATCAAAACTCCTATTGTCATATGTACTAAACAAATACACATCGGATGGATTAGAATTTCGAATCGTTCTTCTTACCATTTCTAAAACAAATTCTGTTTCGTTTCTTACAGCAGTTTTATTACTCGATACGGTAGATACCTTAATCAAAGTGGTTAGGGTAGTAGCAGATATTAACATTACAACACCAAGAATAACTATAGTTATTAGCATTTCTACCAAACTAAAACCTTCATATTTTTTTACTATTTTCTCTTTCATTAAAGATCTATTATTGTTAAATATTTATAATCAGATACAAGGTTTCCTTTTGTAATATCTCCATCACCTGCTGTTAGTCCAACTATAACGTATGAAACTATATAACCTTCATTAAGATCCTCTATACAAAGAGTTCTAAAGTAGTCTGTATTTTCTTCAGATATATAGAAGTCATCGTAACAAGTCCTATCATCCGTACACATAACCAATGGTCCTTCAGCTCCAGTTCTTGCAAATTGATATCCACCTTCTGAGGAATCTATCAACCGATAACAACCCAATGCACTTGGAAATATATTTTCATCACCTAGATCTATTTCCTTTTTAGCAATCTCTTGAGCCATTTCAGCCCCTTCTACTGCAAATTGTGTCATAGTATCTATTGTTTCGTTTTGTATTACATCTTGCATCGTTCTAACTGCAATATCCATTAGAACAACAGATGCAGCACCAACAATCATAATGGCGATTAATGCTTCAACAAAACCCATTGCTTCATATTTTTTGTTTCTAATTTTCAATATCATAGCACTTCTCTCCTTATTCTTCCCGATAGATTATCTACTGTCAAAGAGTGTGACTTACCTGTACTCATGGGATCTATCTGTATTGTGAAATTACTCATACTACCTTCTTCGGGATCGCCATCTTGATCATAATTTACTAAAGCACCATTTGAATTATAGAAAAAGGCTTTACCTGAAACAGATTCGAACAAGACATACTGTATATCAAGACCAGATCCAATATCTGTAGATAGGGTAATTACAGATTTAGGTGCACTTATATTACTAATATTTCCAGATACTGGAACTAACTTCGTTATTTCTCCCTCAAAAGCAGAGAAGGAGCAATCTGTATCCTCTGTTTCTACTGGATTAGGTAAACAAGCATTCTGAGAACCTGTGCAATCAGATACGCTTTCATTTGGGTTGTAGTTTGGAAAATCAGATTTTGTTTCAATAGCGCCATAATCATTAAATTGAGAACACCATTTGAATTTTTTGTAAGTACCATCTGACTCTGTTGTAGAGAAGTCTATACCAATACCATAGAGCCATCTTTCGTTGGTTCCTCTTTGAAGTAACATTGCAGATCTTTGAGCAGAACGAATATCTTGTTCAAGAGTTAGCATGTACTCATTCATTTTGACTGTATTTTGCAATCCATTGAAAGCACCAAATGACATGGCTCCAAATATTGTGAGTATAGACATGACAATAAGGAGCTCAAAGAGAGTGTAAGCAGAGTATGTATTACTTTTTACAAAGGCAGTTTTTTTCATTTCGATATTTTAATCTAACATAATTACAGCTTTACTAGCAAATCATTTTCCGCTAGCTGCAAATCCTCCATTGTTATACCAATCTGAGTCATCTAGACTTTTTACAATAGAGGCATATCTATCACCACTTTCTTGAGAACCTATCTCCTCAGTATTTATTGGGTTACCCTCTGGTAAATATCCAATTCCATCTCCTGTACAGTAGAAACCCATCTCAGATTGATCATCTATACCTCCATAGGAGACACAAATAATAACAGATTGGGCATCAACCTCATCTACACCGTAGTAAAATGTTGCATCTGCACCTCCATCAAATTCACCTTCTTCTTCTAAATATTGAACTAAAACATTTTCATCTTGTGTTCCCTTAAAACCCAATGCGTATGCAAAAAATTCTTCTTCTATACAATTTACACACGAACCTATTCGAGGATACTGCTTATTATCGCTTTTATATTTAATTAAAGCAGAATACAGATTTCTAACAGCATCTTTGTGATAGACTTCTTGTGATTTCCTTATTGCGTAACGACCGACACCAATTCCTATTGCCATAAGTATGACTATAATACCCATAACTATTAACATTTCTACGAGTGTGAATGCTTTATATTTCTTTTTCATATCTACTTAACTTTATCACAAGACAATATATTTAAGAAGATAGTCAAAAATAATATCTCCATAAAATATTGATATTACATACGATATTGTAAAGAAGGGTATCATTGGTACTTTAGTATTTTTTATTTCTTTTTTCTTAAAGACAACAAGGTATATGGAGTAGAGTAAAGCGACAATTATACCGAACCAAAATATTACAAGATATTGTTTGTAATTTACTAATATTCCAATCCCCAAAAGTACTAATATATCTCCCATTCCAAATGATTTTTTAAACAGATTCATAATTATAAGGAAAAGAGATATTGAGAATGGAAATATTAGATTGTAGTAATCTCTTATGTAAATGACAAATATTAATACTGATAATACTAGTAGTATATGAACTAATTTTTGTGGTACTGCGTTATCTTTTTGATCATAATATGAAAGTACAAACAAAAAAAGAAACACTATTATTAAATACCACGGTACTGAGTAAAGATAGAAGAGTAGAGCTGATATACCTAAGAGTAGTTCAGAGATTGGGTAGTATATATTTATAGTTGTATTACATTTCGGACATTTTCCTTTTTGTAATATGTAACCAAATATCGGTATTAGTTCATACCATGTTAATGTTTTTTTACATTTTTCACAGTGTGAGTGTTTGTTTATTATTTCTGGATATTTAAATCCTTTATCTAATCTATATGCAGTTGCATTTAGAAAACTTGCAATACTTGCTCCTAGAAAAAATATACATATGTAAAAAATGATCATTTTTTATTATACCAAAACACCCCCAAAAGGG
Organism: uncultured bacterium; assembly: GCA_938015795.1. Classification (GTDB taxonomy): domain Bacteria; phylum Patescibacteriota; class Dojkabacteria; order SC72; family SC72; genus CALLXA01. The sequence goes on from CALLXA010000014.1 coordinate 5,116, forward strand.
GGTGTTTTAAACAATCTATAGATCGGAAGAGCGTCGTGTAGGGAAAGAGTGTAGATCTCGGTGGTC
>CALLXA010000015.1 GCA_938015795.1 uncultured bacterium
TGACCTCTTAAACTAAAATCGAAATCGCCATCACCATGAAATAATATATATTTTTTAATCTACCCTATATATTAAAAATATTGATATCAAACATTAATATAATGTATATTTAAATATCTATAAATATGCCAATAAATAATGTTTCTGCTCAAATTTTACAATAAGCATAGGAAATCAATAGTAATAGCAAGTACTATTATATCTCTAATAGGTTTATTATTAATTGGAATTATTCTGTTTAGAAATAATTTCCTCTCTTCTCCTCAAAATATCGCTTCTTGGTATGACAATCAGTTTGAACAAAGGAAATCTGTTGAAATAGCTGGAAGTGGTAGTGTTTTAACTAATGAAGATGTCTTAATTGAACTCGATACTGCATCATTAATAGCAAGTAATAAGCTTCAGGTTGATTGTGATGATATGAGATTTGTAGATAGTGATGATAGCTCCCTATTGAATTACTGGATAGAGGGTGGATGTAATACCGAAAAAACACAGATATGGGTACAGATACCATCTTTACCTTCTGAAGGAACAACAATATATGTTTACTATGGTAATGAAAGTGCTTCTAATGCAGAAGCTAGTTGGGTTGGTGAATTTATAACATTATCAACAGTTGATTGTCCTTCAGGTTGGAGTCGAGTAAGTGCTTTAGATACTAAGCTTCCATATGGCTCTAATAGCTATGGTATTACTGGCGGAACAACAAGTCATACACATGATAGTTTTGTAGCTACATTACCACCACCTGCTTCTGGTAAATCTGTAGGAGGTTCTGAAGGATGGCATTTTGCTCTTCGTAATCATATACATACTGTAACAATTACTTCCTATGAATCAAATAATTATCCACCATATATAAATATGGTGTTCTGTAAAAAAGATGATTTGTTGTTTGAACCAAATATGATTACCATGTTTGAATCTGAACCATCAAATTGGACATATTTTTCTGAATTAGAAAACAAATTTCCTAGAGGAGCTGTAACATATGGCTTAACAGGAGGTGCAGATACCCATACTCATACAACAGCACCTACTACCACAAGTTCTGTAGGTACTGTAAATACAAGTAATGAATATCAAGGAGCTGCTAATACTATTATAGATGTCTCTCACTCTCATACAATTGATTCGCATACATCTGAGCCTGCTTCAAATCTTCCTCCTTACTACGATGTTATGTATTACAAAACAGATGTTCAAACAGTTGCTCCTCCTTCCTTGCTAATGATGGCTACAAAGTTACCACCTCTTGGTTGGAATGATGCATCTTCTTTACAGAACAAATTCTTTAGAGGTAATTCAGTCGCAGGAGGTACAGGAGGTTTAAGTAACCATTCACATCAAATAACATTAGTTACCAGTGTTAGAACAAATACAGCTGCTGTATTTGTAACATCTAGCTTAAGCTATGCATCTTCACATAGTCACACTATGGTAGCAGAATTACCATCAGCATCTGTTCTGCCTCCATATTTGACTGTTAAGATTCTTTCCAGAAAAACATCTCAAGCTACAGTTTTAGGAATTGAAGAAAAAGCTGTACCAACAGCACCAACGATGTTAACTGCTCAAGCCTTAACAACGACAAGTATTAGATGGAACTTTGCAGACAATTCTGTAGATGAATTAGGTTTTAAGATATATGATGAAATGAATACATTGAAAGTGACATGTATAGGAGAAAATCTTACACACTGTGATGAAGCTGGATTGCTTCCTAATACGCAATACAGTAGAAAAGTTGTTGCATATAATGCATCTGGTGAAAGTGAATTCTCTGAACTAACTAATAGATATACGTTAACATCAATACCATCGGTATCTTACGGTGGTAGCAAGACATCAAGCAGTATTGATCTATTAGGAAGTGGTCAGGTTAATGGTTCCGAATTGTATTTTGATTGTGTTGATGAAAATTGTGATACAGGTTTGAATACTTGGACACTTAATACTGATGTTACTGCAACAGATCTGCAATACAATATGGGGTGTGAATTTAGGATAAAGTCTAGGAATGGAGATAATGTAGAAACGGAATACTCTGAAAATATATTAATATATACACTTTCTCAAACCCCAAGCATATCTGTAGGACCATTAACATCTTCATCAATATCTTTAAATGCTAATGATGTTAGAAATCTTTCATCAGGTCTCTCGGGTGTATATTTTGAATGTTTAGATGAAGAATGTAATACAGGAATCAATGAGTGGATAACTACAACATCAGATACTGTAATATCTCTTTCACCTAACACTCAATATACATTTAGAGTTAAAACTCGTAACTATGATGGTACAGAAACTTTATATTCAGAAAATATTCAAGCATACACTCTCTCTGAAGTACCAACAGTTACAGGACAAGCACTAAGCGATACCGAAATACAATTAAATGCTGGTAATGTGAATAACTTAGGACTGGGATCTTCTGCAATATATTTTGAATGTACAGGAGAAAATTGTAATACAGGTTTACAGGATTGGATTGTGACAACAACAGATACTGTAACTGGTTTACAACCAAATACTCAATATACTTTCAACGTAAAAGCTAGAAATGCAGATGGTCAGGAAACAGTATATTCAGATCCAATTTCCATATATACACAATCGGGTATACCAACTATATCTGCTGATGTTCTTTCTGATTCATCTGTAGAACTTACAGCCTCTAATATTAGTACATTGGGAAATGGTAATACTGCAATATATTTTGAATGTGTTGGAGATAGTTGTAATACTGGTATTAATGAATGGATTGTTAGCGATACTGACACTGTTACTGGATTACAGCCAAATACTCAATATGGTTTTAAGGTAAAAGCTAGAAATGTTGAAGGCACTGAAACAATATATTCGGAAACAATCTTTGTATATACATATGCCAATACACCAAATCTTACAGGAAACTCTCTAAGTGATACATCAATATCTGTTGTCGCTGGAAATATATCTAATCTTGGTGAAGGTAACTCCGCTATATATTTTGAATGCATAACTGAGGGATGTTCAGAAGGAATTAACGAATGGATATCTGTAGATAATGATAGTATTACTTCATTACAAGGTAATACTATGTATTCTGTTAGAGTTAAAGCTCGAAATGCAGATGGAATTGAAACTGCTTTCTCGAATACTATTGGTACATATACATTAGCAAGTATTCCTAATTTAAATGCAAATTCTACAAGTCCTTCTGAAATATCTTTAACAGCTACTAACGTAAGAAATATTAATATAGGTGATTCAGGACTATATTTTGAATGCTTAGGCGAAGAATGTAACGATGGATTAAAAAATTGGATATCTTTGGATAACGATTTGGTAACGGGTTTGCTCTCAAATACTCAATATACCTTTAAGGTAAAAGCCAGAAACTATAACGGAATTGAAACAGATTTCTCTTCAAATGTAAGTACATATACATTAGCAAGTTTACCATCTGAATTGTCATTGAAATCATCAACATCGAATAGCGTAACCTTAATTTTTGGACAAGATGTTAATCCAACTTCTACAGAGTATTTAATATATGATTCAATTTCATCAAAATATTATAATTTTGCTACCAAAACTCTTGCTGTTGATCCAGTATGGACTAACAAATCATCATTAAGTGGTGATCTGTTAATACAAGAACTTTTACCAGGAAATAACTATAACTTTAAAGTAAAAGCTAGAAATGTAAATAATGTTGAAACTGAATATACAACAGGTATATCAGTATACACAAAACTATCTACTCCAATAGCAACTATATCTCAAACTGATTCAACAAATCAGATAACTTGGAATTTTACAGATAATAATAATTCTGAAACAGGTTTTAAGATATATGACTTACAAGGTAATTTGTTACTTGATTGTAACAAAGCAAATATAACCTCATGTCAAGAAAAAAGTTTGTCTCCAAATATTACATATCAAAGAAAGATAAAAGCGTACAATGCTAATACTGAAAGTGATTTCTCAAATATAATAACAGGAACTACATATTCACAACCTAGTACAATAACTAGTATTACTGCTGTAGATTCTGATACTGTAACAATTGTTGTCAATGCAGGGAGTGGAGATACTCTTCAGATATATGAATCTACAACCAATCAATATTACAATGGTGAATTGCAAGTATTGACATCATTGGAAAGAACTTTTGGATACTCACAAACAGTAACAATTAATGGTTTAAATCCTGATACAACATACTCATTTAGAATTAGAAGTAATAATCGTGTAGGGATATATACCCAATGGTCTTCATATACATCTGTTTTGACACATTCACAAGTTCCTGCGATTTTAAATTTAAACAAAATAGATAGTCAAAGTGTTAGAGTATTCTTAAATAGTTATAACAATCCATCTACTACACAGTATCTAATTCAAGATGTTGGTAGTGGACTCTTCTTAGACTACAATTCAAATATATTAAGCAATAGTGAGGTATGGGGTACATATAGCCAAATGGGAGGAGTTAATGGAATATTAGCGAAGGAACTTCAGGGAGATGGTCAATTTGGATTCAGAGTTATGGCTCGAAACAATGCAAATGTAAGAACTGCATATTCACAAGCACAATATGTAGGTACTAAATCAATCATTTTGAATGTTCCAGAAGGCTTTAAGGCTACATTAGCTCAAGATGATAATATAGATTTAACAATTAAAGAAAATGCTCAATTGGGTGAAAAAGATGTTCGGGTAAGGAAAGATAAATATTTGGTTGCTGATATACCATTGTCATTTTTGAAGGATAGAGATTGGAATGATGTTATATTGGAATTCGCACCACAGGTACACAAAACAGTAATAAAACTAAAGGATGATCATGGTCTTTCTGGAAACTTTACAATGTATGTAAGTCAAGGAGAGACTGATGGCTTTAGAGTTTGTCCTCAAGCTACAAAATTAGATCAAGTAGAGAAAGAATGTAAAGATGAAGTTATTTTTTCAGGGAAATTTCCACAAACCTTAACAATTGAAGGTAGAAAAGTTTCTGTATCACAAGTAATTTTAGATGGAGTAAATTATTGGGTAGCAGATGGTTTGGCGGGTACTGGTGGACAAGGCTTTGTTCTTGAAAAAAAGATTGTTAATGAAGAGGGTGAGGATAATGAGAATGATAATAAGCTGTCTATTAAAACAATACCAAGCAGTGTAGTGGAAGGTGTTGTTAAAGCTCTTGATGTTACACCATTATCTAATCTACAAGAACCTGAGTTACAGGTAGTTGTTACTAGTACAACCGCTGTAACTGTAGCCATCGGTGCTACTACTGGACTGGGTGGTATTTCGCAATTTATGTATTTAACAGGACAATTCTTCTCTGGAGTATTTACAGCATTGGGATTGAAGAGAAAGAAAGTTAAATATGGTCTTGTATATGATTCATATACTAAACAACCTATCCCTATGGCTATGGTTAGAATATTTAACGAAGATGGTGATCTTGTTGAGAGTTCTGTTACTGACGGCTGTGGTAGATTTGCAGGTTCGCTAAATAAAGGAAAGTATAGTTTAACTGTCAACAAGACAGGTTATGATTTCCCTACTAAATACCTTAAAGGTTTTGATGATTACCCATTACCTCAAATATATAAAGGTAGTGTATTTGTAGTTCCTGAAAATAATGAACTTAACTTAGTTATCCCTGTTGATTCTGTATCTTTATCCAAGAGAGAGAAAATATTGGCAATATTAAAGAGTATATTCTCAACATTGCTAACAATTTTAACAGTCACTCTTTTTGTTGGGGGTATTGGTATTGCAATATATATGTATGATATGTATCCATCTAGACAAAATTTGTTTATTTCATTGATATATATACCATCTTTTATTCTTTTAATTAGATCATTTATTAAAAAAGGAAACAGTTATGGTGTTGTAAAAGATGTTTCTGGTAAACCAGTTTCTGGTTTGGAAATAGGTGTTAAGGAATTAGAATTTAATTCACTTGTACAAAAAAGAGTAACAAATGAAAAAGGTCGATATAGTTTTGTATTGGGTCGGGGTAAGTATAGGATAGAGGTATTAAGTGATGAATATGAAATTCTCAAAATAGAGGGAAGAGATGAGCTTGTTGTTAATAAGGAAGATAGTATAGTTGCTAAAAATATCAAAGTAAAATAATAAAGTACTTTGTGTTATAGTTTATTAATTAATATTGAAGATAAATACTATGGAATTTAAATATCATGTTTTAGCCTTAGTAGGCTCTGTCCTATTAGGCCTTATAGCTGCAATTGTTACTAAAAATATTCTTGTAGGTATTGGTTTGCCAGTTGGTCTATATATATTTGCTATGTTGTGGGGTAAGGTAAAAGCTCTTCAAGAAGAGGAGGAAGAATTAAATCCACAAGAGAAAGAAAATTCTGAAATTCCTAATAATCAAGAAGACAAGTAAATTATTCTAATTTGCTTGTACAATATGGACATTTAGTAGCTTTTATATTTACCTCTGAAAAACAGTTAGGACAAATCTTTGTAGTTTTCTTTTTGGTTTCTTCATCTTTCTTAAATTTCTTTTCCAATATCTTTTGACCTTTGTAAATGATAAAGAATAGAACTAAGGAGATTATTAAGAATGAAAATAAGCTATTTATAAAAGCTCCATACTCAATTACAACTGCACCTGCTTTCTTTGCTGATTCTATATTATCGTAATTATTGTTTCCTAGTACTACATATAGATTTGAAAAATCAATTCCTGAGGTTAAAAAATTTATAGGTGGAGTTAATATATTTTGGACGAGAGAATCAATAACATCTTTTAAAGCAGCACCAATCATTATACCTACAGCAGTACTTAATATAGCTGTTTGTGTTGTAAATTCCTTAAATTCATTTGTTAATTTTTTAACATTTTTGCTTGCTTTTATCATATATCTTCTTTTTTAAATTAATATTTATATATAAATTTAAACAAATAAGTAAGAAAAGTAAAACATAAACAATTATTTGATTCCTAATTACAACATCTAAGGTATTATTGAATATATCAAAAAGAAATATTTGTAAAACAGTAATTGAGAAAAATATAGATATAAACCAATAGGAGCCTTTAGATATTAAATAATTTGTAGACATATATACAAAGGCATAAAGAGTCATACACACACCATACAGAGGCATCAGGGAAGCTATACCATTATATTTACTGTTGAATACTAGTTCTGCAATACTGTTTTTAAAAAGAAAAAGAACAAAAGATATTCCAAGACCAATTATTAGTGTTGTTAGTAATGATATTAGTAATGTTCTAGCTTCATTACTATCCTTTTTCTGGTTTACTAATCTAGCAAACATTACAGAAGATATTGTTGTAGATGCAAAAAAGACAACTTTACCAATTAAAGTTAGTGCTGAGTATTCTGGTCTAAAGAGTGGATTCACAAGAATTAAATCTAATGTATATGGTGTACTCATGAGGAAAAAA
>CALLXA010000016.1 GCA_938015795.1 uncultured bacterium
ACGTGTGCTCTTCCGATCTTAGGATTATTGGAATTAGGATACAGAATCACAGTATCTTTACCTTTTTTAAATTTCTTTACAGTAGCAGAATTCTCAATAATAGCAACAACAATATCACCATCATTTACTTCAGCATCTTTTTGAACCAATAGATAGTTTCCATCAACAAGTGGTTTGTCGTCAATTTTACATAAATTCATAGAGTCACCAGAAATAATAAGTGAAAAAATATTGCTTTTTTTACCAATAATATTTTGATGAACTTGCAATACACCTAAATTCTCTTCTTCTGCTGAGACAATAGGTGTGCCTGCGTTCGCATATCCCAATATGGGTATACCTATCATGTATTCATAAACTGGTTCATCATTTTCCTCTTCTCCAACTATTTGTATACCTCTTGGTTCACTTGTTCTTAATATATATCCTTTCTTCTCTAAAGCTACCAGATGACTTACAACTCCTCTTTTTGTCGCGATATTAAGCATTACTTGAAGCTCTCCTAATGATGGTGCGTAACCATTTTCTAAGAAGAATGTTCTAATAATATTTAATACTTGCTTCTGCTTATCTGTTAGTTTTATATCCATTTTTAATGATGCTTAAATTTAATATCTAAGTATACCATCGAGGTATACCCATGCAAGTACCTGTAGTATACCTGTTGTAAATTTCAGTACATCTCTTTATAATTATGCAAATAATTTAAAACAAATAAGAAATGGCAGAAGAAAAAAGTGCTAAAAAAGTATATACATTAGAGGAGATTACCTTTAACGAGGAGAATAAGACAATGGCAATATTGTCATGTATCCCTATTATCGGATTAGTAATGATGTTTGTAGAAAAAGATGATCAATTTGTTAGATATATGGGTGCACAGTTTACATTAGTTGGAGCTTTAGAATTAGTAGCAATTATTCCTATCATTGGTTGGATGATAGCTCCTCTTTTAATGCCTGTTATTGTAATCTTGGTAATTATTGGTATGGTTAAAACTTCTAAGGGTGAGAGATTTGATGTTCCTGTTATTTCTAAATGGGCATTGAAATTAATGGGTGCTTTCTAAGTGCTTCTTAATGTATTTAAAAAGGGAGATTTAGGTCTCCCTTTTTTATTTTAATTGTGATAAAATTCTTTAGTTTGATTTCGGGGAGTAGTTCAGTTGGCTAGAACGCTGCTTTTGGGAAGCAGAGGTCGCAGGTTCAAGTCCTGTCTCCCCGATATTCACCTTACACTATTCCCCTAAAAGAAATTGCATATCAAGAATATTCCTCTTGTTTAAATCAGTAAAAAAGTAGTGAAAATTAATCCCTCACTCCTTACTTTTTTACCTAATATCTAGGTAATAAGGTGCGAGGGATTTTTGCTCATTTTAGCAACAATACTGCCAAAATGAGCAAACCAATTGCGAGAAACAAAAGTTTGTTCCTCATTTTTTCCTCCTTTTTGAGAGAATTACTGATTATACTATGGGTAGATGTTTTCTCTCAAGTATTAATATTCTTGCAAACCCTTTACCAAAAATATAATATATATAGTAGTAATATAAATTTATAATATTTAAAACAATGATATACGCATTAATAGCAATAGCATTAATAGCTGTAGCTTTAATATCGCTCTACAACAAATTAGCAAAACAAAAAATTGTAGTAAATGAAGCAACAGCAGATATAGAGACATTCTTAAAACAAAGATACGATATGATCCCTAACCTTGTTGAAACAGTTAAAGGATATGCAAAACATGAGAAAGAGGCATTTGTAGAGCTTACAGAAATGAGATCTAAAGCAATGTCAGCAGAGGGATTAGATGAAAAAGCTGAGTTTGAAAACAAAATATCTCAAGCAGTTACAAAAATATTTGCAGTAGCAGAAAACTATCCTGAACTCAAAGCAAATACAAACTTCTTAGACTTACAGAGTAATCTTAAGACTATGGAAGACAATATTCAAAAATCTAGAAGATTTTACAATGGTGCAGTTAGAGATTTTAATACAATGATCGCTGTATTCCCAAACAACTTAATAGCTGGAATCTTTGGATACAAAGATATGCCTTTCTTTGAGGCATCAGAGGATGAAAAAAAGAACGTTGAAGTAAAGTTCTAAAGTAGATGAAAATAAATACATTTGTAAAAACAATTTACGGTGTATTAGCATCTCTATTCTTTTTGTTAATACCTCTTAACAACGTATTAGCAATAGAGTCAGAGAGAATAACTCTTTTTAAAAGTGATATTTCACAGAGTAAGGATACTACAATATCTATAACAGAGGAGATTCATTACTTCTTTCCTACGTCTAAACGAGGTATATATTGGGAAATTCCCGTCAATTACAAGGTAGCAGGAGCTTTTCAAAGGCCTACACTATTTCACTTAGAAAAGATGTATTACTATAGTCAAGATAATCCAAGTACAACATATTCTAACTATGAAAAAGAAATCACAAATGGTTATGTAAGACTAAAAATAGGAGATCCAGAGACATATATCTCAGGAAATTATGTCTATGTTATTCAATATACGCTTAAGAATGCTACTAACTACTTTGATGATTACGATGAACTGTATTTAAATCTCATAGGTCCAGGTTGGAATGTACCTATCGATTCAGCATATGCAACGATTAAAACAGCTGGGAAGGTTACAGATTACAACTGTTTTACTGGAGGTGTAGATTCTAAAGAAAGTAATTGTGAAGTAACAAAAGTAAATGATACAGAGGTAAATATTGAGATTACTAAACCATTGCAGAGTTATGAAGGATATACAACAACAATAGTTATGCCAAAAGGAACTCTCGATGACACTACTGATCAACAAAGAATTGCTTTTATAATTGCCAATATTGGTATTCTATTACCTATTCCTGTTTTAATATTTATAATCTTTATTATAAAAAAGAAAGGCAAGAATGAAAAATTAACAATAATTCCTCATTACGAGGCACCTGAAAATCTTAATCCATTATTAGCTGGATATTTGTATTCAAAAAATCTTTCTAACAAATATATAACTGCAGAGATTTTAAGTCTTGCAATTCAAGGATATATAAAAATAAATCAGGTTAAGAAGAATAGGTATGAATTGATAAAAACATCTAAAGACAGATCCCCGTTAGAAGAAAGTCAGAATTTTTTACTTGAGGGTTTGTTTAGAAAAGAGGATGTTGTCGATACCAAATCAATGGATTCTCAATTCTATATGACTGTTTCAAAAATTAGTAGCAATATATCAACTCAGCTGTTCACAGAAGATTTATATTCCAAACAAAGAAAATCCTTATCTACAAGTTTATTACTCTTAGGAATTGCTTTTTGTGGTATTGCTCTGGTAAGTATCGGTATAGCAATAGAGTTGGCATTGATTGGATGGGTTTTTGGTTTACTAGTATCTGGAATTATAGTTTTGATATCTTTAGCAATAATAGATCCTCGTTCTGATAAAGGAAATCAAATGTATCATGAGCTGTTAGGTTTAAAAATGTATATAAATACAGCAGAAAAACACAGAATAGAGTTCCATAATGATCCTAAAAAGTTTCAAGGTATATTTGAACAATTGCTACCATATGCAATGATATTTGGTTTAGAAAAGAAATGGGCTAAAGAATTTGAAGATATATATACTCAACAGCCAGAATGGTATTCAGGTGATATGACAAACTTTAATGCTTATTTATTAGCCAATTCATTAGGTACAATATCTAAAAATGTTCAAGCATACTCTACCCCACCAAGAACTAGTTCTTCGGGTTTCTCTTCTAGTCATGGTGCATCTGGTGGTAGTGGTTTTAGCGGAGGAAGTAGTGGTGGTGGTTTTGGAGGAAGCGGTGGAGGTAGTTGGTAATATATCGCAGTTTTTTTACTAGTCTTCCTTACCTTTTACTCAGTAGTTTATAACTTTTTCAGATTACCACGCTATTGTATATCCTTTTCTTTCTACTCTAAATTTTGCATACTGATAATAAAGTTTGTATTTCAATTTGTTTAAAGGATAGTCTCTTGGATGTAAATATGTTACCTTAGTACCACCTAAACCTGTTTTAAAATCATTAACACCTCTCCATGGATGTTTATTACCTTCATATCCTTCTGGAACCATACCTCCAAAAAGATCTAATATCTCACATCCTAATTCCTTTGCTAATTTAACAGCTTCCCAAAACAAAAGATATGTAACACGAATATTCTTCTCTCTAAATTCTGTATCACTCCCAGCTTGATATATATACATATATTTTCCAAAAACAGTACACTGCCAAACACTAATAGCTTTCTCTTTAAAATATCCCACAATCATATAACACATGTTGTTATCAACTTGTATTTGAAGTTCGTTCAAAAGCACAGCGGATGGTTTGTCAGCATATCCTTTAAGTTCAACTGTTTGATCATGAAATTTCCTAAATATCTCAAATTGAGAATTATCTTTAAATATTTTAGTAGAAATATCTTCATTCTTAATCAACTTATTTATATTGTTCCTTGTAGAACTACTCATATCATGTCTTAAATCTTCTTCTGTTTTTGATAGGTCGAATGTTTGAGAAACAAGAGCATCAATATTGTGAACAGGACTCTCTATCATTCCCAATTCTTTATACATATTTAACAAAACGCTATTCTCTTTATACAAAGGGGCTACTGTATACATAAAGCAGTTATTTTCCTCAGCTATATTCTTACAAAAATCAAAAACGAATTCCCAAACTTCCTTATTATTAAATTCATCTTTAACTAAAGGTGAATGTTTAAACTCTAAATAGTTACCAAATATCTTTGATTTGTTAATATTTCCAGTAAGTATTCCTGCAAATTGATTATCTACAACAATACTGAAATCAATAACATTTTTCCCTTCTTTCTGTAAGAAATCTAATCTTGCACTACTATTCAAAAATGAATAATGCTTTAAAAATAATACATTATCATTCCAAACAACATTATCCTCTCTTTGTATAAATTCAATATTCATAATAGTTTCTTTAAAATTAAATACTTACTCCATACTTATTTATAGCTTTAGCAATATATTCAGCGGTTTTTAGATCAACTTCAATATTAGTAGGTAAGTTAATAATATATTTACATTTTTCTTCTGCAATAGGACAATCATTTTTGTAACCAAATATTTCCAAATTAACACCATTAGGGTAAATTGGATGGTTGTACCAATTACCAATAATTATTTTTTCTTTACTTAATATCTTATGAATTTCCTCTGTATTTGATATTAGAACAGGATACCTTAAATATATTCCCTCTCTCTCAAATTTGAACTTTTCTAATAATTCTTTGTTATATATATTAGCAATTTTTTGACGATGGGAGTTTAATTTTTCAATTTTATCAATTTGTAGATTAAGTAATTGTGCTTGTTTTGATGATAGTCTAAAAACTTCTCTTTCATATGGATTATTAATATCAACTTGTTGTTTGATATGACCTAATTTCCTAAGAATTAATACTAAAGCCCTTCCTAATGTGAATTTCAAGTTAGGATTAGGAAAAAAATATGTATTTTTAATATAGTTCCAATATAGCTGATATTTCAACAGATATAAAAGATTCTTATTAGGTATAGTTTCTAGTTTATTATAATATTTCTTAAAGGCCTCTATATATTTTTCATTGTTAACAACAACAGCCCCGCCTTGAATTGAAGAAACTACTTTATCTTGTGAGAAGCTAAAGAAAGAGAAATCTCCTTGATGTCCAACATATTTATCATTTATCTTTGCTCCTAGTGAATGCGCACAGTCTTCAATTAAAAATATCTTCTTATTTAAATCTCTTTCTTTGTTAATTTTATCAATCTCTCTTCTTAAATCTATTGGTATACCAAAGGTATGTTGTATGATAACGGCTCGAGTACTGTGAGTTATTTTTCTTTTAATATCCTCTATATCAATATTAAAGTCATCTTCTTGTATATCTGCATATACAGGCTTAGCACCACACCATATTATTGGTTGAGAAGCAGCCATACATGAAAAGCTTTGAGTTATTACTTCGTCATTTTTTTTAATATCGATTACTTTTAGAATTGCATATAATGAGGATCTACCTGTGTTTAGAAAAAACACATTGTTAAAACCAAACTTTTCTTTAAATTTGTTTTCAAGTTTTATTAAATCATTACTGTTTTCAGTTGATTTAATTAGTTGTTTTGTTAAGAGAATATCTTCTTTTTCAGCGTTTGGTATAGATCCTATGAAAACACTTTTCATATTTAATTCTAGTTATTTAAACCTATCTTTGTATATTAAAAATAGCGTAGGGACTTTATTTAGAATGACTTTTTCTTTTTTCCAATCTTCTATTTTCTTTGTAACAACAAAACCTTCTTCACCTAAAACATCTTTAGCAATACATAGATATGTATTATCATCACAAGAATTTAAAATATCTTCAAAAAGATGTTCATTTTTATATGGTGCTTCCATAAAGATTTGGGTTTGATCATTTCTAAATGAATCTTGTTCAAGCTTCTTTAAATCCCCTATTCTCTTTCCTTGTTCCTTACTAAGGTATCCATGAAATACAAATCTCTGACCATTTAAACCAGAAGCCATTAGAGCCAAAAAAATGGAAGATGGACCAATCATAGGTACTATCTCAATTCCATGCCCTTGAGCATACAGTATTACTCTCCATCCAGGATCTGCAATTGATGGTGCACCAGCATCTGACATTAATCCAATATCTTTACCTTTGAACACAGGCTCTAATATAAAGTCTAGATCTCTGTTTTTAGTATGCTCATTTACTTCAATCATCTCTATCTGTTGTATCGGTTTGTTTAATTCTAAACCTGATAGGTGCCTTCTAGCTACTTTAGCTGTTTCCACAACATATGTATCTAAAGTACAGATAATGTCTAAATCTTTCTTTCTTAAGGTGTCTTTTAAACCTTCTCCTGTGATTGATGTAGGAATTAAATATAGTTTGCCTTTTTTCATTAGTATGTCCTTTCAAAATTTTTATCTATTTCTGCTAACGTTAATCTCCAAATTGCTGGCCTTCCATGAGGACAGCTATATGGATTCTTACATAACTTTAATTCATTATACAGATTTATCATCTCACTTCTATCTAAAGGTTGTCCCTTTCTTATACTTGCATGGCAAGAAAGTGTAGCCAATATATCATCTCTTAGTTTAGTAAAATTCTTTTTTAACATCTCTATATCCTCTGTAATTTCAAAAATCTCTTTAAACATATCTGTAAAATTACTTTCTACAAATTCAACAGGTACAGTGTTTATCATTATTCCATCTTTGTTTTCAGATATATCAAAACCTAATTCTTTAAAGAATTCCTTAAATTCTAAAACAAATAGCTTTTCCTCATTGTTTAATGATATTTCTGTTGGTACCAAAAGATTTTGACTATCTCTCTTTTCGTGTGTCTTTTGTAATTTCTCAAAATTAATTCTTTCAGCCA
>CALLXA010000017.1 GCA_938015795.1 uncultured bacterium
AAAAATACAATTTAACATTGAGATAAATCTTTCTGCAAATTTATTCCAATTACCTTCTTTCTTTATTCTTTTTAAGAGGCTTATGAGTTGTGGTTTTGAACCTAAGCCAATTCCATTATTAGAACTTACTCTTTCCTCTAAGAACTGAACCACATTTAACTCTGAGAATAGAGCCTTCTTCTCAAAAGCCCCCATATTAACCTCTTTATTATCTTCTACTAATGTCTTAACTGTCAGTTTATAGCCATTCTCATAGATAATATCTGCCTTCTCCCGCTTATTATTAACCACCCATTCCGTTATAAATTGGTTCTCTACAAAAATATTGTTTTCATTAGTATTATGCCTGGTAGAACTATCTGCTACTATTCCACCTGAGATAGCTGACAGGAAATCTTCAAAATCTCTAGCAGAAGTTTTTCTAGTTTGAACATCTCTTGTTTTGCAAAATTTTTCAAATATATACAGAGTCAAATAAGCATTCTTAAACTTTTTCTTATTAAGGATGAGATCAGAAAAAATTCTACGGAAAGCTTCTAAACTAATCTGCTCTTCCAGATTAAGAGCTTCTCCAATAATATTTAAAACTTCTTTATTTAACATATCAAGCTCCAAATAACTAATTAAACAATAATATCATCATTTAACTCCTGTTAAAACCCTTACAGATTTAAAATCCCTTAATGATTGATATACCTCCTCAAAGATGTCTTCATGAGAAGTAAGTACTATACCTTTAAGTTCTCCCCTTATGGAGTACCACTTTCTTTGTCCAAAACTTCTAATTAACTCTCTAAATTCCCTTACCCCCACTTCATCAAATAAAGCCTTGGCTCCTATTATCATTAAAATTTTTCTTAATTTTATTCCAGGATAGTTTGACAAGATTCTCATAAACAATTGTTCATATGTTGATTTCATACTTATCACAGATGGATAATTACTTCTAATCTTTTCAAAGTAATGTAATAAGACTTTTTTAGATATAGATTTAGAAAAGAGATTCTTAAAGTGTAGCTCTGTTTCAATGTTTAAATCCTTAAATAGCCTCTTAATCTTATCTCTCTTATTTAATCTAACTTCCATTCTAAGTACTTCAAAGGGTTCCCTTTTCTCATTATCAAATAAATTAAGCTGGATTCCACTGTCAGGCTCTATAGCTTTTTTCTGGCTCTTTCTGGCTTGTAAGAGATCCTTTAACTTGTCATAAAAGATAATCTCATATGAATTACATCTTATTCTAAAGCTATACCCTTCATTGCTGTAGTCCGTTTTAGTCATATCCAAAGCTTTTGTATAATCAACTTTTTTTATCTCTTGTAGATACTCATACGGAGTTGAGTAGTCATTTAGGATGATATTCTTTGAGTAATGGATTGCAGATACTTCTAAATCATCAATAGAGAGAATTTGAACCCCCATTTCAAGTAGCTTTGTAAAGAGAGTACTTTTAATTTCTTGATAATCTGTATCTCTTAATTCTTGGAAGTTATTACCAAACAATAGCTTTGGTAAAGACATCTCTATCTTAAGCAGATCCTGTATCCCCTCCTTCCCAACATACCTTTTTGTTAATGAAAGTCTTGGCTTGTATATCCCCCTTCTCAATTCTTCCTTAGTGTGATTCTGTTTATACACAACATATCCATGATTACCTTCTTTTTGTCCTCCTCCAAGTATCTTGAATTTCTCTGGCTCTAATATCCTAAATTGAGTTTTATTAGCATACAAAACAATAGTATCAATCATTAGTTGCATCACTAATTTTAGATTGATTTTTATCTATCTCTTGAAGCAATTTAAAAAAAGATAATAGCCTTTGTGTATATTCAGAGATTTGCTCTCTCTTAAGCTCTTCTTTATAAGAGTCCTTTAGGAATTTTTCAACAACTAAGGGAGTCTCCACCTTGGAGATTTCTTCCCTCTCTTCTCTTTGATTGTATTCAGATTCTACCTCACAATACACGAAGCCAAATAGCCCAAATTAACTATTTGCTTCAATATTTTGTTTCCTTTGGGAAAGATATAAATCTTTGACGAGATTTTAACTGCCCGTAGGAAGCCTCAAAATATGAAGCTTGGGCAGTTATTGTTCTCCGTCGGTTCATAGTAATCCTATGCACTCTCGGACAAGTTTCTCACTTGTTGTAGAAATATTACAACAGTCTTCTAGAAATATCAAGTGCCTAGAAATTTATAGTATTGTAGCTCTTAACTCTTCGTAGATTTTAGGATATTCATATTCTAATTGCTTAAATGCAACCATGTCGGAACAGGCATATTGATTAGTAATATCTTTCATTATAGCCCTAAATTCTACAATACCAATATTTTTACTCCCCCCAAGATTCTCTATGAGGGAATCAATCTTGCAACGAAAAGATGCCTGTGGTATCAGGGTATATCCTGCAAAAATGTGTGCTTGAATTTCTATCCTCTTCTCTTCTTCTGGAGTGATAGATTTTCTAAAATCAAAATATTCTTCTTCTGAGGATATATTTTGGTTCTTAATAAAGCTTCCATGTAAAATATAGTGCCCAAATTCATGTGCTAATGTATACCTAGCCCTGGTCTCTTCATCCATATAAATATCACTATCTATAACAATCTTATCAGCACCATTGGTGGTAATATAGCTTTCAATACCATAGGTCCTTTTTAAATCCTTGTGTGTAATAATATTTATTCCATTCAGACATAAGAGGTTTTCTATCTCTACTGGTAGTGAAAGATCCTTCTCATATTGAGGTACAAAATTATTTACGACATCTATAATCTGATTATCCTTTAGAAACTTAATCCTCTGTCGGCTCATTTTCATCCCTAAGTTCTGAAATTAGTTGTAAAACCTTTTCCTTAGGGACATTATTATTTTTTGAAGCCCTTAGAAGAGCGGGTAGTAAATGTAAGTTTTTCTCAAACGAATTTTTTATATCTTCTGGAAACTCATTTCTGCTAATACTTGCTAAATCAAAGAATGCAACCCACTCCTCAGAATTTTCTTCAATGGAAAGAGCCTTTGCAATACCTCTTAATGTTTCATTCTTCTGTGGTGCAGGTATAATATCATTTTCAAGTCTGCTAATGTATGCGGAATCAAGTCCAAACCTCTTGCAAAATTCCCTTAATGTATAACCCTGTGCAATTCTTCTACTTTGTATATATGAACCAAAGCTTTTATCCATTCCCTTTTTCATAAAAGTTATTGATAATAAGATTATATAATATGTTGTACAATAAATACAACACCTTTACAATGCCCTATAAATATTCCAAATTAAGAAATTGCCTCACAATACCTAAATCAATATTAAAACTGTATTTCAAGTTCAGGAATATGTCATATACGGGGAGTTTTGATATTCTCACTTTTTCTATATAATTAAAACCATGAATTGGTTTCTAATAGCACTTCTACCTCCAATATTCTGGAGCATAACAAACCACATAGATAAATATTTACTATCAAAGTACTTCAAAGGAGGTGCAATAGGTTCTGTGATTATCTTTTCAGCAGCTATATCCCTACTCCTTCTCCCAGTCATTATCATTATCCATCCAGCAGTCCTACAAACATTTAATCTTAGCTATTTACTGATAGCTTTAAATGGAACATTCTATCTCCTAGCTACGCTTCCATACTTCTACGCCTTAGAAAAAGATGATGCTTCTCTCACAGTTCCGTTATTCCAAATGATACCGGTATTTTCTTTCGTTCTGGGATATATCTTCCTTAAGGAAACATTAAACCCAACCCAAATCATTGGTGGACTTGTAATACTCATATCTTCAATCTTCATCTCTTTGAACATCTCTGATATTAAAAAGATGAGAATGAAATGGGATGTATTTGGCTTAATGGTTCTCTCAAGTCTTCTCTACGCCCTTAACTTCCTCTTCTTTAAGCATTTTGCAATTGAAACAAACTTTTGGATTACAAGCTTCTGGGAATATATTGGATTCGCTTTCTTTGGAATCTTTCTACTAGCCTTTGTTAAAAATTATAGAAGAGGTTTCTTTAATGTATTAAGAACAAACAAGTTACAAGTATTAGGAATCAATGGATTAAACGAGATTATTAACATCATTGCAAAAATATCATTCAATGTTGCTTCCATTCTTACTCCTGTTACATTGGTTTGGATTATAAATGGATTACAACCTTTGTTTGTATTCGTATTTGGCATATTACTTACAGTATTATTTCCTAAAATATCAAAAGAGGATATTTCTAAAAAGACATTGATCCAAAGGATCATTGCTATTGCAGTTATTACAATTGGAGCATATCTGCTGAACAGAGCGTCTTAGGGTTCATAAGTAGATTTCTAACTCTGAAAGTGTTCATTAATACAATCAACACCCTATATAAGCAAATTGAATATACTTCTAACCACTATCAAAAGTATAAAGAGAAAGATTAGATAAACAACCTCAAAAGCCAATATTGAAAGAAATATAAGCATAACCTTCTTTACAAAAGATAGCTTCTTCTTTTGTAAGATAAGCAGAATCCAAGGAATTGAAAAAAATATTCCTTCAGAACCATTTATACGTTCACCATGTCCAAATGGAAAAGATGGAAAAAGGTATCTCCCCAAAAGATAAATTGACATAAAAAGCAAATAAACAAATGCAATTTGTTTTTCAAAAGGATTCATATTCAAAATAGTTCTGTATAAATAAAATTAACAAATACAAAAACTATACCTGCAACAGCTAGAAACACAATCTCACCAATAAAAATACAAACAAGTGCAAGCAAAATACTTTTCGGAAAAGAAAAATCTTTTTTAATTCTCAAGTAAGAAAATAAAGCCGAACCCAACAGTGATCCTCCTGCACCTATTGGTATATTACGATATTCAGGGAAAAGATTAGGAAAATATGTAAAACCAAGTATATAAAAAGATACAAAAAATAATCCCCATGACAAAATCTGTAAACGATTTGAAATATATTGTAAACGGGGAGAAAGTTCTCTCTTCTTTTTCTTCATAGACAATATTATATCAATAAAGAATCGTATTACAAGAATATTAATATTCAGTCAACAAAGACAATATTTTTACACTAATACAAATTTCTATGTTTAATTTCATACACTCTTGACTCAGTAGTTATATACCCTTAGAATCAATTATGACTAAAAATCCTTTTTACAATGCAATAACAGCATCTATATATATTATCTTTATAGTATTTACTCTGAATTTTGTATTTAAAATGGAAACCAATACAGGAATAGCTGCCTTTTTAACACCAATAATGATGCTATCATTATTTACATTATCAGTAGCAGTAATGGGATACATATTCTTTTACCAACCTATCCTATTATTCTTAGATGGTAAAAAAGATAAAGCCATTAACCTATTTCTAAAAACATTAGGTATTTTCGGAATACTCACATTCACCATCTTCGCTACATATATACTACTTAATAATTTCTCCTTCTAAAACTCTCTCTTTACCCTTGTTTTGTTTAACTAGAGCTCTAATAATTACATATATTGTTGTCATTATTAAAACGGACAAATCATCAATCAAACCAATACCAGTAACAATATCTCCCGGAATAAAGTCAACAGGTGAAAGAATATAAATGAAAGATAAAATTAAAACCCAATTATCTATTAAAAATTGCTTAATATTTTTCATAACAAATAATACTAAAAATTTTAACAATCATAAACAATTAGAATAGTGATATACTAAAATAATAAATTAAATATATTTCAAAATGACAAAATTAAAACAAATATACAAATGTGAAGTATGTGGAAATATCGTAGAAGTTACACACGAAGGCAATGGTCAACTAGTATGTTGTAACCAACCAATGACATTACAAGAAAGTAAATCACAAGATCAAGGTTTAGAAAAACATTTACCAGTAATAACTGTAGATGGTAATGTTGTAACTGTTAAAGTAGGAGATATACCACACCCAATGGAAGATGCTCATTATATAGAATGGATAGAATTAAATACTGATGATATATCACAAAAGATATTTTTAAATCCTACTGATAAACCAGAAGTTACTTTCAATGCAAAAGATGGATACACAACAATTTCAGCAAGAGCATACTGTAATATACATGGTCTATGGGAAACAAATTCTTAAAAAAATGTTTGTATAAAAAGAAGAACTAAGAAACCTAGTATCATTACAGCTATTATAAAGAAAAAAGGAAATTCTTCTTTAGATGATATTTCTTTGAAAATTTGCTTATAATTACTTATCTCTTTATTCATAATCGTTATTATACCCTATTATCTAGCCTCTTTTAATAGCTTTAGTAAAAGATCAGCTTGCTCCTTAGTTGCAAAATCAGGTTGAAGAGTAGAGTCCATATATATTGGAGTAATCTTTGTTTGAATATACTTACCATCATAAATATAATGAGTCAAAATCATTGCCTGTCTTGTACCAATCCAAACATCTTGATCAAAATATAAATTACCAAGACCATAGAAAATTACACTATCCTTGTATAATTCATAAGTTTGAGGCTGATGAGCTTGAGTACCCATAACAATATCAGCACCGTAATCAGCTGCTTTTCTAAAAGTACCCTTCTGATCTGGACTAGACAAAGGTTTGTAACAAATAGGATAAATAACATCACCATCAGGATATGACCAACACTCTTGAAATTGAAAATCCACAATAACAATACCAGCCTTTTTCCTAGCCTCTTCAATATTACTCTTCATCTTTTCATCTGAATATGAATTAGCACCTGCACGAGATACACCAGCAAGAGCACCAGTACCAAGCATAGTATCGTAATAGTTATATCCAATAAACGCTATAGTATTACCATTAACTTCCTCATACAAAATCTTAGCAGCATCATCTGTATTTAATCCACCACCAAAATATCTCATACCTAAATCTGTATACTTTTTTATACTCTCTGCATTTGCTGTTGCACCATAATCATTATTATGATTCCCTGTAAGCTCTACGATATCAATTCCACTACGAGTTAAGACATCAATATATTCAGGCTTTGAGCAAAATCTCATACCTCCTTGAGCCACACAACCATTTAAAAACGATACCTCATTAGAGGTATGAGTAAGATCAGCATCTGCAAGAAAATCACCCAAGGCCTCTGCTGGATAATCATAATTTTTTAAAGAATCAATTTTACTTGCCAAATCTCTGGATATTGCGGTTACTCCTGTCATATTTATCTTAGCCAAAAGATCTTCATTAAATATTGAATTATCAATATCTAAATGTAAATTTCTTTTCAAAACTGACAGAATATATGTATCCTCAACATTTAACTTAGCTGAAAAATATATTGGTAAACACGCACTAGTATCATCTAAAAAATACTTACTATTAACACTCAAAATCTTTAAATCAGGAACAATATCATCAAACAAAACAAAACCAATATTGCTATCCGACTCACTCAATTTAGTTATTAATTCGGAATACTCATTAAGAATCAGTACATCCTTATTTAATACATCTTCGACATATTCCTTGTATTCGTCTCCAACTAAAAATATATTGTAATCATCAAGATTCTCTAAATCTACATTATATACAAGAGAATATAGATGAGAAACTGGAATGAGTTTTTCAAAAAAAATACTATTCTCCTTATTTGTACTTGTACTAATTAAAATATCTGGATTTTCATCAACAAAAACAAACCTCTTAACCTCATTAAACTCTATCTTCGAAAGACTTTCCTTTATTTGATCTACATATTTTTTTGGAATACCTTTATCTAAAGATACAGTATAGCTGTTGTAGATTATTTCATTTTTCTTAAAGAAAACATCACTTAAAAAAGAGAATGGATTAAAACCATATTGGAATACAAATATAAAGAAAACTGCTGAAAAAGATATGATTATACAAAGAGGCAAATACTTTGATATCTTTTTCCAAATATTTACAGTATCTTTCTTTCTTTTGATCTTGCTTGCTGTCATCTCTATATTCATTAACAAAATATTAACATAAAGATATTGAATATGTTCAAACTGTATACTATAGGTCGAATATGGTATAATATATGTTGAGTTAGAAATTAACTTTTAAAAGCAAATTATGATGAATAAGCTACTTTTAAATGGAAAGAAAGCTTTGAGCATAACCGCTGGAATAATATTTACAGGCCTATTAATCAAAACAATTGATGATCAAATTCCTGTAAATTTAATACAAAAAGATTTTGCAGGGTACATTAACAATGAAAGTGAAATCTCATACAACAATTCAGAAGTCATAGAAAAAATTGTAACTGAGGAATCTAAGATTAAAGATGTTCCTATACCTGAAAAGGTTATAGATAAAAGGGTAACTGAAATAGAAACCTACTTAAATAAAAGGAACTCCCCTTTAGCCAAGTACGCAGAAGAGTTTGTAAAAGCTGCTGATGAGTACAAAATTGACTATAGATTAGTAGCTTCGATCTCTGTTATCGAATCTAGTGCAGGTTTACACTGTTTTAAACCATATAATGCATGGGGTTGGGGTAATATGACATTTGATAACTGGACAGATGGTATCTGGACTGTATCAGAAGGTTTAGGTAAATACTACCAAAATGGTTTGACTACACCTAACCTAATTGCTCCACACTACTGTCCACCTAGTGCCACATCATGGTCTAACAAAGTAAACTATGTTATGAATCAAATTTCAGAATAATGAATTAATCTAAAGGCCCTAGTAAATACTAGGGCCTTTTTTGTATATAATTGAAGGAATATGTTTAAAACAAAAATAAAAGAGTACACAGTATATTATTCAAATAAAGAGGAGTTTAAGATTCTTAAAAAAGAAATCTTTGACCAAGAGATTTACAAGATCTCATTAAAAAATGAAACACCTGTTATTTTTGATATAGGGGGTCATATAGGAATGGCTACAATATATTTCAAAATCAAATATCCTAATTCAAAAGTAACTGTATTTGAACCTAATCCTAATGTTTTACATATATTACAAGACAATATCATAGGAAACAGTATTAATAATGTTGAGATAAAAGATATAGCTATAAATTCAAAAGAAGGTATAAAAGATTTCTATTTCGATTCCTCTGGAAATGATTGTTTCTCAACAGCTGGTTTTTTAAAAGGATCTTGGAATGGTAAACAATCAACAATAAAAATAGAGGTAAAAACAGATATACTTTCAAAATATATTACTCAAGAAATTGATTTGATAAAGATAGATACAGAGGGGAATGAATTAAATATTCTTAAAGAAATCGAAAACAAATTAGATATTGTTAGAAATTTAATCATAGAGTATCACCCTATTAAGAAAAAAAATCTTAACGAAATATTAAATATCTTAAAAAGGAATAATTATGAATTAAAATACATTTTAGAAGGTAAAGTAGTAAAGAATCCCATGAATGAATTAATGCTAATCAAAGCTAGTAAAAGAATTAATCAGAATATGAAGATATAAAACGAGTAAATACACTACCTATACCCCTACCTCTCAATATTCTGTACAAAATTTTCTGCAATTTTTTACCATCATGCCTTACTAAACTCCTTTTTAAGGTATCCCCCTTTTCTGTCTTAACTAAATCATTTGCCACAACATCTTCCCTTATAATTATTCTTCCATCTCCATCTTGCAAGTTATCTTCTAATATATTTTCACCATATTCTTCATATAGCAACAACGCTTCCTCAGGAATATCGCCATTATTAACAATTACATAATCAATTTTCCTACCTAAGTAATCTTCTACAATATTTATTATATCTTTCTGCGTTTTGTTTCTAGTTTGTCCAATTTTAGTCATAAGATTAGTTATAAAAACAATTTTTGCTTTTGATTGTTTTATTGCATCTTTAAAACCAGAAACTATTAAACTTTGTAATGTAGTTGTATACAAATCTCCTGGACCAATAATTATAAACTTAGAATTTACAATAGCTTCTCTGGCTTTTTCATAAATATTTGCTTCTGAATCAATATAGAATTTTTCAATATCCTTATGCACCTCTGGTTCATCAATCAAATGTTCTCCTACGACTTTAGAACCATCTACATACTCTGCAACTAATTTAACATCATCTAAAGTAACTGGATATATCTCACCTTTAACACCAAACATATTTTTAAATGTTTCAATAGCCCCTACTTCATCACCAATGATTTCGGTCATAGCAATCATTAGTAAATTACCTAAGGTATGTCCCTTTATACTTTCACCATTTGAAAAACGATATGTAAATAACTCTCTTAATATCTGATTATTCTGATCATCAGCAAGTGCAATTATTGATTTTCTTAAATCGCTAAGAGGTAACAATCCAAATTCATCCCTTATAACAGCATTACTTCCACCATCATCCATCATACCGACTATCACCTGGATATTTAAATCTTTATGTTTCTTCAAACCCTCTAAAACCGTTGTAGTTCCAGTTCCACCACCAATCACAGTAATATTCATGATAAAAGTATATCGTTTTTCGTGGTATAATCAAGTATTAATATATATGAATAAACAAATGACATTAAAAGTAGGTTCAAAAATATTCTATCCATCACATGGTGCTGGTTGGATAAGGAGAGAAAAGAATATAGAATTTAACGGAGAAGAAAAAAAATATTATGAAATAGAGTTAGTAACAAATCCTTTAAGTATTTCTACCCCAGTAGAAAGAATAGATAATTTAGGTATAAGATCAGTATTTTCAAAAGCTGAAATTCTAGATCTCATTTCTACTCTTAAGAGAAAGCCTACAAAAAAGCCTACTAGTACAGATTTCAATACAATGTTAAATACATTTAAGGATTTAGAAGAGAATTCTTCTATTGAATCATCTATTGAAATAATTCAATACTGCAATCATATAAAGAAAACAAGAGAGAAAGAAGGTCGCCTTATACCAATTAGTATTGAAAAACAATTAGAAAGTGCCGTTAAGAATATTGTTGGTGAATTAGCAGTATCATCTGGAGTAACATTGAAAACAGCATCTAATACATTTACCAAAGCAACAGGAATAGAAGCAGATATAGAACTTTAATCAGATCGGAAGAGCACACGTCTGAACTCCAGTCACGGCTACATCTCGT
>CALLXA010000018.1 GCA_938015795.1 uncultured bacterium
TCCGATCTAGGTATAGTTATATTATCTGATTTACCCTCTTTTAAAGAATATAAATTATATACTTCCCTTGAAGTTAAAGATCTTTCGTACAATCGTATGTCATCCATTTTCCCATTAAAGAAAGCATTATTTGCACTGTTATATGCACTCATACCAATTGTTAATGGTAATGATGTTGGTACGTTTAAATAACCATTTGTATCACTCCAAACAAATTGACCATTTTTGTATAATGATCTTCCTCCATTATTTATTATAAAAACAAGATGAGTCCAGACTCCTGTTGAAACAGTTACAGAAGTATTAGTAGAAAACAATGAAGAACCATTTGGACTACTTCTAAATAGAATTTGATTACTAGAATTAATCATTGGCTCAAAACCATATTTACCCACATCATGATGAGAAAGTAATGTCATGGAAGAGGCGGATCCATCTGAGAATATCCATGTGCTGAAAGTAAAACCATTTGTTGTTGAATAAGTCAAATAATTAGATGTCTTTACGTTATCATCTGATCCATTAAATTCTCTTGCATTACCAATTATGCCATCCACAACTGCTGTTGCAAGTCCACTTCCAGATATTTCCCCATTATTATCGTTACCACTACTGTCAAATATATCATCACCTGTTAAATCACCATTGGTTTCATCAAAAGTATAATGAAATATCAAATCAGGATCATTATCAACATTTCCTTTAATAACTCTTGATGATGTACCCTCCATACCCAAAACAGATTCTTGATAACCTACACTATAGTTTTGAGATATCTCAGAAGCTGTTAAAACTCTCGCGAATATAGATGTTGAATCTATAACTCCATTAAAGTAACCCGTGCCTGTTGGATCATACCTTCCTATAGTCAAATTAGTATTGTTAGAATCAAAATCATTAATACCAACTGTAGATACTGGGCTATTAACATCCTCCACTCCATTTACATATAATCTAATCCTGTAGAACTATTGTCTGTATATGTGAAGCAAACATGTGTCCATTCGTTAGATTTACCTGATCCAGTAGAACTTTCTATAGTAGCTAATGTAACACCATTACTGACATGAATCTTATATAGATCAGTTCTTCCAGAACTTTGACCAATATCATCTCTAAGCAACATAATACCAGCTGAGTTATCCGCAGGATCTACCTTGCTTAAGATAAAGTCATCATCAGTATCTGAGTTTGGGTTTACCCATGAGCATATAGATAACGAATCCGCCGTATCAATAGCATTAACATCGCCAACGTTAACGTAATCATTTGTTCCATCAAACATCAATCCACCACTTCCCCACCTGTTAAATATACCTGTCCATCCACTTGCAGTTGCTACATCTCTACCTGAAGTATTACTAAATCCAGAGAGCGTACCATCACAGGATGCCCCACAGCTTCCAGATCCAGTATCTAAGGTATTTCCATTAGTATCATTAAAGTTCCACTGAGCAAAAAGATTTGTATCATCTACAAGTGTTTCTCCACTACGATCAAGGGCTTCTAATTGCTCATCTGTTATACCCATAATATTTGTAAGATATTTAGCTAATTTCATTTCATCAATCCAAAAGTTAGCAGGAGTACCTGTAGGAAATCTAAATACTAAACTACCAATACGATTTTTCTGTTCATATAATAGACCTCTAATATCAATAACTTCCATTTGCCATTTAAATACAGATGCATTTATTGTAAAACCACCACTAGGAAATGTACTCATACTATCCCACGAATTCACAGTAACTAAACCAGTATCAACATTTCTTGTAGAGACTTCTCCTTGTGCAATATATTCTGTCCCATTGTAATTTTCTTTTACAATTATTTTATCTCTAATATTTAAATTTTCGATATTATTTGTACTACCATAAGCTGTTTCAGATATAGTGAATGAATTATCTCCTGAGTTGGATATTAAATTTGCTGATTGCAAATCAGCTTTAAATTCAACATTAACAGGATGTGTCCTTTTACCTATTTCATACGCACTTCGAATATCACTTTCCTGTCGAATAGTATTACTTAATCGTAATTCATCAATATTTCCATTAAAGGCATATGTCGATGAACAGGTTGCTGATGAAGAACATCCTATCAAAGATGCTATAGCTCCAGCTGTTGTTGAAGATTGTGTAGTAGTTCCAGATACAACCTTGATACCATTTACATATATTGCCTTCTCTCCTCCACCTCCATCATATGTAGCCACTACGTGATACCATTGATTTGCAGTAAGGACATTAGTCGTACTAACAGTATCTGTATTATTAATAGTTAATCTAACTTGTGCCCCACTTTGATAGAACAATATAAGATTAGGTGTTCCAGTAACACCTCTATCAAATATCCTATGTTCACCAGTAATTGTAGTTGGATATATCCATGCATCTATAGTTAAATCTGTTAAACCTCCATATTCAGACGTAGAGCCAACATTAATATAATTGGCACTTGCAGTGAAACTTCTTGCTTTTCCAAATTTACCACCAACAGATGTTGTACTTGTTGGTGTACCATGATTTGCATGTCCAGAAGAATCTTTTATATAA
Organism: uncultured bacterium; assembly: GCA_938015795.1. Classification (GTDB taxonomy): domain Bacteria; phylum Patescibacteriota; class Dojkabacteria; order SC72; family SC72; genus CALLXA01. The sequence goes on from CALLXA010000018.1 coordinate 2,556, forward strand.
GCACCACTACCATTCTCCTCTTCCATTTTCCAATACCCTATCGTATTACTATCTGCTATATAGTTTACATATTTATCATTACCATATATGAGATCAATATTATTTCCTAATTCATCAGATGCTATCCAAAAAGGAATTGTTGTTTTTCCATTAAAATTGAAATCCTCATCCAATTGTTTATTTATAGTATGATATTGACCAGCTCGATATCTTTCAGCAACCTCGTTGTAAGGTATGGCAAAACTACTTATATTAAGATCATCTATATATCCAGAATAGTAATATCCCGTACAAGCTGAAGCATCAGAATAGCAGCCTACATGGAAAATATTAGATGTTGTAGTTATTGCACTACCAAATGCTTTGGAAACCTTTTGAACACCATCTAGATATATAGTTACAGTAGAGCCACTTTTAGTAACAACTAAGTGCTGCCATTTATTCAATTTAAGTCCTATATTTTGGTATCCAAAATTGGCATAACTCCAGTTCGAACTATCAGCCCAAGCAACATATCCATTGG
>CALLXA010000019.1 GCA_938015795.1 uncultured bacterium
GCAGGACAAGTACAAAAAAATAGAGAAGATTTACAAAGAGGAAGAACTCATTTAACACCACAAGGAATAATACAAAGCTATGACGACAACACAACCAACAAATAGTAACAACTTAATACAAAATCCATACCTAGTAACAACTGCTGTTAATACAGAGGAACTACCTACACAAAAAATAAATAATGATCTAGATATGTTGGTAGAAGCAGAAGAGAAATCAAATTACAAAGCAGATATTGCAAAAGGTATATCAAATCCACAACTATATAGAGCTATGTCTGCATTAAGAATAAATAATCCCTTCAAAGGTGTTTAACTGAGAGGTCCTTGATCAGGTAATACAAATTGACTTAGATTTTGATTGTTAACAATAATTGGAACTGGATGACCTTCAACTATTAATCTTGCAGCACTTCTTATTAATGTTGCAATATTTCTTTCCAATTGTCTAATACCTGCGTCAAATCCAACAGGCCTTATAATTAAAGGCCAAACTTCATCTGTAATTTTAATATCTTCTATTGTTAAATTGAGATTCTTCAATGCTTTTGGAAGAATATATTGTTTAGCAATTACTTCTTTCTCATCATCTGAGTAACTTGTAAATCTAATTACTTCTACACGATCTAGTAAAGCTGCAGATAACCCGCCCAAGTTATTTGCTGTACATATGAAGAATACTTTAGACAAATCAACAGGATAATCTATATAGTGATCTACAAAGCTACTGTTCTGCTCGGAATCGAGAATCTCTAGTAAAGCTGCCATAACATCATTCAATAATCCTGAATTACCACTAGATTTTTCAATTTCATCTAAAAGAATAACCGGATTCATTGTTTTACATCTAGCCAAAGCTTTAATTAAAGATCCTGGTTCTGCATCAACTACCTGTTTAGGAGTACCTCGTAATGTTCTCACATCACCAATAGCTCCTAAAGATATTCTTGCAAATTCCCTATTCATAGATTTTGCAATTGATTTAGCAATAGATGTTTTACCAACACCTTGTAAACCAACAAATAGCAAAACTGGTGCATTTGCAGAAGAACCTTTTAACTCAACCATATTACTACTTACAGAATCACCCATAGGATACTGTGTTGGCATAACACTAGGAACAACTCTTCTATGAAGTTGTAACTGCATCGAAGCCAGGTAATCAAGTATCATATTCTTAATTGTATCCATACCGTAATGACTATCATCCATCAGCATTTTAGCATTGTTTATATCCAAATTGTCCTGAGAAAGAACTCCCCAAGGAATTCTAGTAATCCAATCAACATATTTATCAACTGTTTCAAATTCTGAGCTATAATTACCCCACTTTGCCATTCTCTTAAGACGTACAATATTCCTCATAGCTTCTTCTTTCAATCCAACAGGTACACTTGATTGTACTAGCTTGTTTTCAAGTTCAGATATTTCAGATATAAAATTACTATCATTACCCTGAGTTTGAATATTGGGTTGTGAAAAACTATTATTCGAATAATCCATCATTAGGCAGTTAATATATATTACTAAAGTCTAACTTTACATATAAATTAAGTCAATATTTTTGACATAACAATATATTCCAGAGTATTATTATGATGATAATCTAAACTGCCTTATATATGAAAAAGATATTTTTACATTTACTCGTTGCTTCGATATTTTTCTTCCCAACATATGCTTTTGCAAGTGTTGATTTTACACTTCAAGAAGATACAACAAATACAGAGAAAGTGTTTACTGTTAATGTAAATACTCAGGCAGAGGTAATAGAAGAGCTAGATTTCTCTATTCAATATACAGATGGTGTTGAGATAACAAATGTTAAAGATAATAACTCAACATGCTCAACATTAAGATCAGTAAGTCAAAATAATATTTTAAATATTGTTTGTACTTTTGATACACCACAAAGTGTAAACAGTGTTGTTGCAACTGTATCATTTGAGAATTTAAATGAAAGCTATAGCTTTACTCTTCTTGATGATAATTCGTTAAAAATCGGTTCACTATCCCTAGGGAATGTTACAAATATTGAAAACAATGTACTTGCTGAAACAGATGAAATCACAACAGCTACGACAGAAGATACAACATTAGAAACTACTGCTGATACTACAGCAAAAGTTGTTGCTGAAAAGACAGAGATTGAAACAGAAGCAAAAACAATAACAGATTATCTTCCATGGATATTACTTGGTGGTGCTGGAATTCTTTTAATTTCTATCATCGCTATAATCTTTAGTGGTAAAAAAGAAAAAGATATAAATACAGAAGGCACAATTAAACAAGAT
>CALLXA010000020.1 GCA_938015795.1 uncultured bacterium
TACAATCAGAAAAGATATGTTTTTAGCTTCGAAAGAAGGAAGAAAAGAGGAATCAGATATTTTGAAGATGGCTATTGCGGCGATTAAGAATGTAGAGATTGAAAAAGGTTCTGATCTTGAAGATTCAGATATGGAAAAAATTTTAAGAAAAGAATCTAAAAAGATAGAAGACTCTATTTTTCAGTACAAACAAATGGGAAGGATAGATCTTGTTGAAAACGAAGAAATACAGTTAAGTGTTTTGAAAAGGTATTTACAAGAATTAATGAGTGATAATGAGGTAGAATCTTTTGTTAAAGCAAAGATAGATGAATTAGGTGCTAAGGATAAGAGAGATATGGGTAAAGTTATGGGTGTGGTTATGAAAGAACTTAATGGGAAGGCTGATGGAGGTGTTGTTAAAAAATTTGTGGATCAACTTCTGTCCTAGATATATATGACAATAGAGATATTCAATTCTGATTTGTTAAATAAGTATTCTAATTGTTTTTCGATTGATTTTAATAGGCTTTCAAAACTGTTCAAAGATTTTTTTCCTGAACAAAAATCTTCCAAAGCAAATGTTATTTTCGTCAATAAAAAAGAAATAAAAAGGCTGAATCTAGAGTATAGAGATTTAGATAGTGTTACTGATGTGTTATCATTCGAACTTGGTGATGACAACTTATTGGGTGAAATATACATATGTCCTGAGTATGTATGTACAACACGTGGCGAGGCAAATTTTCAAGAAGAAATAGTTCGCTTAATGATCCATGGATTGTTACATATTCAAGGATATGATCATCAAGGTCAATTTGATGAAAAAATTTTTTCTCAAGAAGATATGTTTGTAAAACAGGAAGAAATACTGCAAAATATAATAAGAAATATTTAAGTATTCTTTTTTATGAAATTAATCACTGGTTTAGGTAATCCTGGAGATCGATATGAATTTACTCGACATAATGTTGGGTTTTTGTTTGTAGATGAATTAAGGGAAAAATTCATTTACGAGAAGGGATTTGAGGTTTCTGATTGGAGAGTACAAGACACATTTAAATCAGAGATTTGCTTTTTAAAAAGAGGTTCAACAATAATAGCGATATTACAAAAACCTTTAACATTTATGAATAACTCAGGGGAAGCTGTTTCTAAGGTTATTGATAAGTTTGATATTAAAGATATTGAATCTGATTTTCTTTTGGTCCATGATGATCTAGATATTCCTTTAGGTAAATTTAAAATACAAAAAGGTAAATCACCGATAGGTCATAATGGTATTAAAAGTGTAGAAGAACATTTGAAGGATAAAGATTTTAGAAGAATTCGTATAGGTGTAGAAAATAGAAATGGAAGAAATATCCCAGGAGAAGATTATGTATTAACAAAATTTAGTAAAGAAGAGCAAACTTTGCTTAACGAGGTCATCGAAAATAGTATCCAAGGGATTTTGGCAGATATAATATACCACCCCGGGGTGGTATAATTGTTTTGCTTACTCTTGTATTTCAATTTTGCTTCCTTCATCTAATTTGCTTTTTAATTCAGTGTAGGTGTGTAACTGTAAGACATTGTCGTATTCGAGAACGGTTGCTATACAGTTATTGTCTAATGTTATTCCAATATTTGATATCTCGTTGTTTGTGTTTTTAACAAAGAATATTCTTCCTTCGGGTAGTAGAAATGTTGCTTTCGTATTTAATTCGAGGAGTGAATTTTCCTTTTTTAGAAATTCATATAAGAGGTTCTCTGTCTTATATTCTAATTTGTAACCTTGTTGGTATTGTTGTGTATAAAAATCTCTTAGAACTGGTGCTAGGGGCTTGTGGGATTGATAAAAGGCTTGTGTGATAATATCTGTAGAATCAAAACCTCCGTATAATGATTTTATATTTTTAAATATACCGACTTTGTCATTATTAGTTAATTTGTTACTCTCAACAATCGCTCTAGCATTTTTTGATAGTAATTCCTTATCAATATCTTCTAGGTTATTTTCTTTGTTGTTCCCTACGTCAGAGTCTTT
>CALLXA010000021.1 GCA_938015795.1 uncultured bacterium
GCTCTACCAGAATATGTATCAACTAGAGACAACATTCTATTATTAATATCTCTAATGCACGCTATCTCTCCTCCGAAAGCACTTGTTATTTTGGTGAGACGGCCATGCCTTGAGAAGTAGTATGAAACAAATTTATCTTCGCTTGTAATAATTGCTGAAGAGTTATCACCTTCACCAATGATTTGTACTTTAGCTTTTAGTTGAGGTGGAGAAGCCCATGAAATAATAGTGCCATCAGCGTCCCTGTTTGGAGTAAAAGTGTATACTTCTCCTGCCGAAGAATAATATCTAATGTAGCCTTCAGAAAGCCATTCAATCTTTTCATCAATATTTGAGCACCAACCTGGACCAATTAAACCAGGATTAAAACTACTCAATGCAGAAGAATAAGTTCTGGAAAATTTAAGATTTAAACCGCCATGCACTGGAATATAAAAATCATCTGTTGAAAGTTCTTCAGCTCCATTCAAACTATTTTCAAAAGATGTATTTATGATAGATAAATCCAACCCTTTTTTAATTGCTTGGTCATTGTTTCCTAAACCTACATTTTCAGCTTGTGTAAATTCTGGTACTGGTAGCGATTCATTGTAAACGTCCAACACGGGACATTGTGGATCGCACTGTCAACCATCAGTAAGATTAGAATTGCTCATCGTACCTAAATTGCCAATGGCTACAAGTAGAACAAATACCCACTTATTTTTCTCATGTAATCTTCTTTCTCTAAAGCACTTACCATCTGCTCTTTGAGGTGAAATATTTTCTTTGTTATCATTGTTATTTATTATTATTGGATCTGACACATTGATCGCATTGCTTACTTCCCAACCCAATTCGCTACCAAAAGATGATTTTGTATTGCCATCAACTGCCATTCTTGCAGTATTTTTAGCCGCTTTCCATTTACTAAACCAACCAGTTTGATTTGCATCAATAACTGTTAACGTTCCATCTTCATATCTATTAAAAGACAGAACCTGGTTTGGTAGATCAGTCCATTCCCAAGAATTTCTCATGATCTCTAATGGTGGATTTATCGGTGGTAGCCATGCATCAATACTGTCAGCAGGTGGGGGTATAGGGGGTGGGGGTTGTGGTGTTTCAGGAGGACAATCTCCAATCGCATCTATTTGCCACTCTTTATATTTTTGACATACATGTGTATGTGCAAATTTTGACCTAAAATCACCATCGTCATCTGGAAATGGTGGATCAGGATCAATAATAGCATCGCCACCTTGCATTTTAGGAAGCACATCTTCATTATTGTTACTCACAGGATATACCGTGATTGATTGATCTAGAATATCAGGTGGAAACGGTTCACAATCTACTGGTAGAATGTTTCTAAGCACATCATTCATGCATGCCTCAGAATGAGCTTGGATACTGAATAAACCAGCTGTACAATTTACATTTGGGTCAACAGGTTTACCTTGCATAACCCAACGGACAGACTGATTATCATAACCTTCAGGTGGATCCATCATTGTCCCTGCCAAAACCTGAGTTTGTACAAGATTTTCCAATATACCAGTTTTATAAATATAGGCAGCTCTTCTTGGTA
>CALLXA010000022.1 GCA_938015795.1 uncultured bacterium
GATACTTGAAAGAGTTAGCTTGTATGAGGATATTCAAGAAGGAGCTTACTCTCCAAAAGAAGTTGTTGATTATATAAATAGTATTGCTGAAAAAAGTGGAGGTAATACAGTTATTGGAGATTTTACATTTGGAGATGACCTCTCTTTCATGTTCTCTGGAACAGGTAATAACTTAGAGGAAGTTTCTAAATTTTGGTATCTCTTAACTCATGACTCTAAAGTTGAAACTGTTAACTTGGAATCTGTTGGTAAGAGTAATGATAAAGTAAGATTTAATTTCGAAGGTAAATTAGTATTCAAAGATTTTGCTAACATTAATGAATAATTGATAAATGGTAGACAATAAACAAAATAAAAGTAAAGAAAAACAGATAGAAGCCATTAGTGAGAAGATAAAGAAATCTCGTTTAAGCTTCTCTGATATTGTTATTCCGTTAGCATCTTTGACAATACTTCTTCTATTAGGAATATTTGTATTTGTTCCAATGATTAACTCTGCAATGAAATTTCAAAATGAATATAACGATATTCAAGAGAAAGAGAAGATTCTTTCTAAATTGGAAACTCAATTATCAAATATTGATGATGATAAGATGCAAGCAGATTTGTTAAATGCTAAAAAGGTTATTCCTAAAACTCTTAAGGTATCGAGTTTTATATATTACATAGATAACCTTGCCTATTCGAAAGGCTTGAGCTCAAAGGAGATTTCTGCGGGTGATGTTAAATTCTCTTCTAATGTAGAAGAAAAGAAAGGAAATTATATATTGGGAGTAAGTGGACCATTATCTTATACTGGAAGTTTAAGTGCCATATTAAGCTTCTTAGATGAGCTTTATAATGCTTCGCCCTACGTTATGTCAGTAAAGAATATAAAGATAAAAACCTCTGGAAATGATTGGAAGGCTGATTTAGATGTTACTGGATATTATGTTCCCGCAAATATTGATAATGTAGATTTGTATCTACCATTTTCACCTTATACAAGTTCAGAAAATATCATTGAAATATTTAGTAAGAAAGCTTCTAAGTTAGAGTAAGAAGAAGATTATATTAAATCTCTTCGTCATATAGCATATCTTTATCTTTTGCTTGAACTTTTGGTTCATCAGAAATAGGTCTGTTATCATCTTTTAACAATACCTTAACCCTACTATCATTTCTGATTGCATTGATCGTTATTAAATCTCTGATTGCGTTTATAGTTCTACCTTTTCTACCAATCACAACACCTTTGTCATCTTCTGCTACATCGATTGTTAAAATGGTTAAACCTGGGAAATCCACACTATCTTTCTCCTCTACGGAAACAGCCTCTGGATGATTTACAATTGATTTGACAATATGCTCTAGTAATTCTTTCATAATCAGTATATTTAACCAATTAAAATATTATTCCTAATTATACTACTCTTGTCCCTCTTTTGTCTTCTTTTTTGTATTAGGTTTTGTAGAACCCTTTTTAAGCTTATTCATTAGGCCTAATTTCACAAAATAGTGAGAAATAGTTTCAGTTGGTTGTGCACCATTAGATAACCATTTTTTAGCTGCCTCTTGATCAACTTCAAAAGTTGATGGCTTAGTTCTAGGATTGTAATAACCTATTTCTTCAACGGATCTACCGTCTCTTGGAGTATTGGATTCCATAACTACGATTCTGTAGTGAGGTTGTCCTTTTCTTCCTGTTCTTTTTAGTCTTATTTTTAACATAGCGGTGAATTGTATCAGATCAACAACCTTTATTCAAGATCGTTGTACTTATTTAGTAAAAATTTAATTCCATTAGAAGCTGCATTCTCTTCAGCTTTTTGTTTACTCGAACCTTCTCCTTCTCCAATAATCTTGTCGTTTATCATTACTCCAATAAGAAATTTTTTGTCATGATCAGGTCCCTCTTCTTTGATAACCTCGTATGTAGGTGTGACTTTAAACTTAGCCTGTATTAACTCTTGGATTCTAGTTTTGCAATCAATATCTAATCTGTTTTCTACAATATCCTTGATTTTGGGTACTAATGTTCTAAAAACAAAATTCTTAGCTACATCATATCCTTTATCCTTATATATTGCACCCAAGATAGCTTCATATGTATTTGCTAAAAGATAATCTTTATCTGAACCACCTGATTCATACTCGCCTTTGGACATCCTTAGGTATTCTCCAAGACCCATTTTTCTTGATTCTTCTGCTAAACTTTCTGTTCTAACAGCAGCAGATCTAAAACTTGTTAAATCACCTTCTGGATTATCAGGGTATGTATGAAAAAGATGATCAGAAATGATTAATTCTAAAACAGCATCGCCAAGAAATTCTAATCTCTCATTGTTATCAAAGGTTTCCTCTTTATGTTCATTCAAATATGATCTGTGAGTAATCGCATTTAGAAGTAAATCCTTATTCTTAAATTCCAAACCAAGTATATTTTCTAAATCCTGATAGCTATCTTTCATTATTTTTTACCTCCTGTGGTTTAATCTCTTCATATATAGCTCCTAATACACCATTTACAAATTTACTGCTTACCTCTCCCCCAAATTCTCTCGCTACTTCAATAGCTTCATCTATGGCTACTTTAGGAGGTGTTATTTTACCAACAAAACCTTCGTATATTGCCATTCTCAGGATTTGTAAATCAACTAGCTTCATCTGACTAATTGGCCATTGAGGAGCATGTTTTACGATTAAATCATCTATAGTTTGTTTCTCTGCAGGAACTCCTTCTAGTATTTGTGAATACAAATCTTTGTTATATGCTTCTATCTCATCCATACCTGCTAATTCTTCTACAGGAATTTCTTCAAGAGGTAGATTCACAGGGTTAAAGTCTTTTGAAAAGAGCCCTTGTAAAGCCAGGATTCTTGCTAAGTGTCTAGGGTCAGTTGCTCTTTTCATAAATTACTAATCTATTTAGATGGTTTATAATAACCGCAGTAACTACATTCAAAGTGAGGTCTTTTAGAATGTCCACACTTTGGACATTTAGACAAAGTAATTGTCTTTAATGAATCCTGTGCTCTTCTTCTATTCTTTCTTCCCTTTGAAATTTTTCTTTTTGGTAATGCACCCATGGCAAATATTTATAATCTTAATATGTGTAAACAAGCTTATTATATTAAAAGAATAATATTATTTCAACTAGAATATCACTCTGTTTAAAGAATCCAACTTTCTTTAATTTTTACCTCTGATCCAGATTTAATATTACCCTCTATCATCTCCTTGGCAATCTGGCCTTCTATTCTATCTTGAATATATCTTTTAAGAGGTCTAGCACCCATTCCGGGCTCATTCGCCTTGTTAGCTATTAACATAGGGATTTGATCAGACCATGTCACAGTAATACCCTTTTCACCTATTCTTTTAGCCAGACTATTTAGAATTAAGGTTGCTATCTTAGTTAAATTGTTAATATCATGAGGAGAGAATACAATAACTTTATCAAAACGATTTAACAACTCTGGCCTTATAGATTGTCTTAACTCTAACAAACATCTCTCCTTTGCTTCCTCCCATAAAGAGCTATCTTTTTCTAATGATTCTAATAATATTCTACTTCCAATATTGCTAGTACATGTAATTATTGTATTTGTAAAATCAACAGTTTCTCCTGATGTACTGGTTAATCTACCTTCATCAAAAATTTGCAAAAACAGATCCAATACCTGAGGATGTGCTTTCTCTATCTCATCAAACAAAACAACAGTATATGGATTTGACTTAACCTTATCTACTAAAGATATTCTTGATTGACCTAATATATTTTCATTCTCATTCGAACCTAAAAACTTCTCTATACTCTTGGTATCCTGATATTCAGACATATCAACCCTGATAATGTCTTGTTTGTTACCAAAGAACTCCTCTCCTACAACTTTTGCTAAGTGTGTTTTACCAACACCAGTAGGACCGATGAACAGGAATACACCAATAGGCTTATTAGGATTT
>CALLXA010000023.1 GCA_938015795.1 uncultured bacterium
GACCACCGAGATCTACACTCTTTCCCTACACGACGCTCTTCCGATCTTCTTTCTATTGAGATACATTCTCCAATGCAAAGTTGTAATAAAATTAAGAAGGATTTGGATCTCTATTGGCCAGATATTGTAAAGCTTATATCTGAAGACTCATCTAATCATATCAAGCTTCCAGATATGCCAAGCATTGAAATTTGGAATATAAGAAAAAGATTAAACTGGTCATACAAGAAGATTACCGAAGTTGTAAATAAAAGGTATGGATTAGATTTAGATGAAAGCGAAGCAAGGAAAAGAATGGATTATATGAGAAAAGCATATAAGAAGATTTCCCCTAAGTAGCTATTTTGTCCTAAAAATATTCTTACTTTTCGTACAGATTCATATTTTCCTTACTGTTAGTATCAAGTCATAAATAAGATTAAGACTTGATGCTATGGATACAAATATCAAAACTATTCCAATTTCCGATCTCGGTTGTGCAACAGCTATTGTTTGCGAAAACATTCTTCCAATTGAATTAATAAAAGACAAAACATCTCCTAAGGTGTTTTTTGTTTTTGAAGATACTCCAATAGTAAGAGAAATATCTGATAGATATTGGCTTGGAAAACAGAAATCAATCTCAAGAGAATACTTTGAAAATCTCAAAATGCTTAAGAATCGTATTTATACACTTAAAGACTATGGTAAGTAAGGAGTTCTTAAAAAAACTCAATACGATTATTAACACAAACGGAGAATACTCTGAAGAAGAGGTTGTTTATATAGGAGAGAACTTAATCCTGTTCTATAAAACAATACAAAAAATAATGAATGAATATTGTTATGACGAAAACATTACAAATACAACAGAAGATATTTAAAGAAACAGATCCTAAATATTTCTTTAAGGTGAATATTAAAACCGTCAAGGAATACCATCTTTTGTCTCATTTCTCAGGGTCGGAATTAAAAGTTTTACTTGCAATTGCATCATTTCTTAATAAATATAGTAAAGCATATCCATCTCAAAAACAGATTTCCATACTTACAGGATTAAAGGTTAGTACTATTTCAAGAGCGATAGGTAAGTTAGCTACAAAAGAATTTCTAGGTGAGAAGGTGCTTGTTGTAATAAAAGGCAAGGCTGAAGGTAATAGGTTTGCGAATAATAGATACGACTTATCCACAAAAACAGGAATTACCTTCGGAGACAAAGATCATTCCACCGAATCTCAAGAATCCATTAAACATTTAGATCAAACTAAGGAGAACTATACTATAAATGAAAACCAATTAATAAATCAGAACAAGGAAGTATCTTCTTTTAAAAAGAAAAAGGATTCCAGTAATCCAGAGTCTGTACAAGTACCCGATCTTCATACATTACGAAAAGAGGAATCATTCAACTTCTATGCAAAAGCAATCTCTAAGCAGAAACCTTTTAATGGTGATCTTCTCTATGCCGAAAGAGCATTTAGGAGAAGTATAGAAAAAATGGGATATGAAAATTGGTTAGAACTGGCTAAGAAGTTGAAATGGCATCCGACACCTCAAGATCTTCTTGAGCATGTTCGGAGGAAAATCTCTCAAGAAAACATGACCTACGAAGAAGCTTTAAAGAATTGGGATAAACAATTTTAATTAACTTTTAATGAAAGGAGGTATTTTAACAAACAAATCTTACAAAATTCTTACAATATTTTAATTGAGTTCTAACTAAAATGTGGCATTTAAAATCATATAATAATCATATAATAAAAAAACTCCGAATTAGGGTTTTATCTCTTGATGACAACGAAAATGCAGACTCTGAGATAAACGAAATTTTAAGACTTTTATATATCCTAAAACATAATCTTAAAGAGATTCCTAATAAAAAGAAAAGACCTCCTGTTGATGGAGGAGGTGCTCTTCAAATGAGTTTGTCACTCTGATAAATATTATATATTATTTAAGTAATAAAAATTATGGGAATTAAATTACCAAAAGCAATTATATTTGCAAGAGTAAGCTCTGTAGAACAAAAAGAATCAGGCTTCTCTTTACCTGCTCAGATAAAAATCTTAACAGAGTATGCAGATAACAGAGGCCTAGATATCGCAAAGACATATTCTATTTCAGAAACAGCAAGTAAGAGGGATCAAAGAAAAACCTTTGATGAAATGTTGACCTATGTAACAAAGAATAAAATCAAAGTTTTAATCTTTGAGAAGGTAGATAGAGTAACTAGAAATTTAAAAGATAGTGTTAAGATACAAGATTGGCTAGATGGAGATCCAGAAAGACAACTGCATTGCATTAAGGACTCTCTGGTATTACACCAAGGGTCAAGATCCCAAGAAAAGCTTAACTGGGATCTAAGAGTCGCCATAGCTAAAAACTATGCGGACAACCTCTCAGAGGAGGTTAGGAAAGGCTATCATGAGAAGATCGCACAGAAGATATATCCAGGGAAACCAAAGTTAGGATACATGAGTGTAGGAAGAGGACAAGCAAGGGAGATTATACAGGATCCTCAGAAGGCTCCATTGATGAAGGAACTTTTAGAAGAGTTTTCTACTGGCAATTATTCTGCAAAGACTTTAAGAGATAAGGCTAACAATTCAGGATTGGTAAATGATTTTAAAAGGAAGTTGTCTACTACAGGAACATATAGATATTTGATTGATCCATTCTACTATGGATATTTTGAATGGAATGGAGAGTTGTACGAAGGTAAACACGAACCGTTAATAAGTAAAGAAACATATGATCTAAACCAAAGGATTCTTAAAAGAGGTTCATATCCAAGATACAGAGTTCATAACTATGCACTAAAGGGAATTGTTAAGTGTGGAGAGTGTCATGGAATGGTTACGTGGTATGAGAAGAAAGGGAGGATATATGGGGAATGTAATATGAAAGATAAAGACGAAGATGCTTGTAAGCAAAAGAAGTGTGGAAGAGAGGATAAATATATTAAGGAAATTGTAAATATTTTGAAAACTTTTCAGATATACGACAAGAGATTGATAGAGGCAATAAGAGAAGAGTTGAAAAAAGAGAATCAGGATCAAGCTGTTAGAGAAGAATTAACTCTTAATCAGGCTGAGACAAGAATTAAACAGATTAGAGCTTCTCTAAATACTGCATACGAAGATCGTATTAATGGAATTATTGATATAGCAAAGTATCAAGAGATTGAGAAGCGGTATGAATCAGAGCAGAAGGGGTTAGAGGATACTGTAAAAAGAATTAAAAAGTATTCTGATAAACAGAAAGATATTGGATTGGCTATCTTTGATTTAGCTCAGAATGGGGAGAAGATCTTTGAACAGGCTGATATAGATGAGAAGAAAACCCTCTTAAATACTATGTTTAGTAATTTGTATCTACTAGACGGAAAGATGAAGTATGAAATCAATCCCGCCTTCACTGTTATGAGGGATAAGGTACTTCAAACCAACGAGATGCTTCTTGAAAGTTCGGGGATTGTAAAAATAACAGACATTAATCCTGAAAAACCCGAACTGGGCAAAAATGTTGATGTGTTGGATGAAGTTGAGTATGTTACTCTTACAAATTCCGTAATACGGAATGGACGGGAATCGAACCCGCAACCTTCGCAGTGACAGTGCGATGCTCTAACCAATTGAGCTACCACTCCAAATTAACAAAAGAAGTATATCAAAATACCTTTTAAATGACAATTAGTATATGATAAAATGATTTAATAAGTCGAAGCGAATAAAAAATGTTTAATAAAAAACCCTTCCCAAATATATTAAATCTTTTTGGTGATTTCATACTATTAGAAATAGACACACAAGGAAGAATTATATACACAAGATATAACAATACAGAATATAAAACAAAAGGAATTACAAATATAAAGGAGATGTTTTCTAAAGCAGAAAACAAACAAATATCTCGAAATATAAAACATCAAACATATATATCCAATATTCTTAAAACAAACAAAGATTTTGGAAACATGATAGTAGAAATAAAACTATCAAGATGTATAAAAGAAAGAAGATATATATTAATAAACTTCTCTAAAACAGTAACAAACTCTGAACACGAAGATAATGAATATATAAAAACATTAATACAGGAAAGTGAATTAGATCATATGACACAAACATTAAACAGAAAAGGGGGATGGAGAAAAATAGAGGAAATGCTTTTGGATAAAGAGATTGAATTTTTAGGAATAATATTTGTAGATATAGATGGATTAAAGAAAATAAACGATGAAAAAGGACATATGTATGGAGATAAAGCAATAATACAAATAAGTGAACTCTTGAAAAAAACAATAAGACAAAGTGACTTAGTAATGAGATTTGGAGGAGATGAATTTGTAATAGTTGTATCTGAAAAAAGTACTTCAAGATCTGCATCCAGAGGAATTGCAACTAGAATATTAAAAGAAATAAAAAATGGTGAATATATAACTACAGTATCCATAGGAATACATGTAGTAGAATCAAAAAAATTAGCCAATAAAATAGCAGAACCAATACAATTGAAAGAGAAATGGACAGAAGAATTACAAAAAGCAGATGAAGCTGTATACGAATCTAAACAGAATGGAAGATGTACATACTCTACTACATCAACATTCAAGAAATATTTTAAAAATAATTCTTAAGAGTATCAAGATATTCTTCCTTTGGTTTTACACCTATCATAGTCTCAACACGTTCACCATCCTTAAATAGAAATACAGCTGGAATACTCATAATATCATACTTCTCTGCTAAACCTCTTTCCTCATCAACATTAACCTTACCAACTTTTACACTATCTACATCTTTTGCAACTTCCTCTAATATTGGAGCTAACATTCTACAAGGACCACACCAAGGAGCCCAAAAATCAACCAAAACTAAACCCTTACTTTCTAAAACCTCTTCTGAAAAATTTTCATTAGTAAAATGTAAAACCTCCATTTTAATATAGTTTTAAATTAAAAAGATTGGAATATAGGCAATATATTTAATTCCTAGTATAATTATACCATGCAGAAATTAACAGTAACTGAAAACAACTGGAAAGAAGTAATAGAGAAAACAGTACAAACCTTAAAAAAAGGTGGAGTAATTGTATATCCAACAGAAACCTGTTATGGACTTGGAGTAGATGCAACAAATCAAGAAGCTTTGATTAAAATAGGTAAATACAAAAAATACAGAGGATCTAAACCAATATCAATAGCTGTCTCAAGCAAAGAAATGGCTAAGAAATATGTAAATATAAATGAAATGGCAGAAAATCTTTACAACAACTATCTACCCGGACCAATAACTGTAATATCTAAAAGCTTAGGAATTTTACAACCACCAGTAGTATCCTTGCAAGGTACTACAGGTGTAAGATACCCTGATTATAAATTCACATTGAAACTGATTGAATCATTCGGGAAACCAATAACTGCAACATCTGCAAATGTATCATACAAATCAGCACCATACAGTATTGAACAGTTAATAAAAGATTTGCCTAAAAAAAGTTTAGACCTAATTGATCTAATAATCGATGTTGGACAATTACCAAAAAATCAACCCTCTACAGTACTAGATACAACAGTAAATCAACTATCTGTACTTAGAGAGGGTAAACAAAAATTTGAAGATGCATTGATAAAAAACAAGAAAATTGAAGAGATAAAAACTAAAACAGCTAAAGAAACAATTGAATATGGTAAACAATTTGCAGAGAAATATTTAAAAGAAGATATCCCAATAGTAATTGCTTTAAGTGGAGAATTAGGAG
>CALLXA010000024.1 GCA_938015795.1 uncultured bacterium
ATACCCATTGGTAATTCACATGCTCATCTGAAAGTATTACTTCAGGGGTATTATCTAAAGATACCAAGTATGTCGTCTCGGTCACATTCTTAATATCTCCATTCTCCTTTGTAAAACTATAACTTTCGGAATCTACTGGTTTGAGATTTTCTTTGGAAATATCAATACCAGATTCTTCTTTTACTTCTCTAATTACACTTGTTTCCATATCTTCTCCCTCATCAATGCCACCTGATGGTAATTCCCAGAAACCTGGTAGTGAATCATCCTTAGGGGCTCTTTGTATTAGTAAGAACTTTTTGTCTGGATTAATTAATAAACAAGCTATATTTTCTTTTGTTATTATCATTTTAATAACTTTTTAAATAAATTTATATAATCGTTAGCTATTTTCATTGAATCTTCACGATTTTCTGTTGTGAAGTTTGGAATAGAGATTCTCCCTTTCATATATGCATCTGCTCCTGGATATTCATCTAAGAATTTTCCTTTCTCAAAAACCTTATCTCCATAAAGAGGGATAGTGTCTAGCCTTTTTATTTTCATACCATTCTCTTTAAATCTTGCTATTAGATTATCAATTTCGTCATCATTAAGGAATAATTGTGGCTTATAGCCAAACATAGCCCCTTTCGCAATCTTCGGAGCTATAAATTTATCTAACTTACCCAATTCTCTATTCATAAGTGAAATTGTCTCATACCTTATATCAATAATATCCTCTATTTCATTCTCAATCAGCTCCTTGATCATAACTGCTGCATAAGGATGCATACGGTAATTTTCACCAAAGCCACTCTCCATACCTTTGTACTTCTGCTTGATTAAATCGCTTGATGACTGAATTTCTACTTCTGCTCTTTTTACAAAATGGCCAAGTAAAATCGCTCTCATATAAATCTCATCATCATTGGTTATTAAGAAACCACCTTCTCCTCCAGAAACTATCTTTCGTGCTCCAACGGAGAAACAACCGACATCACCAATTGCCCCAAGATATTTATCCTCGGTTCTTGTGAAATGTGCATGTGAAGCATCTTCTAAGAGTTTTAAATTGTTTTCCTCACAAAACTTTTTGATATTCCTTGTATCGCAAGGATATCCCCACATATGTGTTATCGCTACTGCTTTTGTTTTTTTTGTGATTAGATTTTTGATACTGTCTAAGGAGATTTGGCCGGATATTGGATCGGCATCTGCAAAGACGGGTATTGCTCCAAGCCTGAGTAGAGGTGTTACAGTTGCGATAAATGTATATACTGGAACAATAACTTCGTCCCCAGGTTGTATATTAAGACCAAAATATCCAGAAGATAATGCCGATGTCCCAGTATTTGTAAGTAGACAATGTTTTACCTTGTATTTATCGCATATTAAATTTTCTAGTTCTTGGTATATACCATCATTTCCATAGATGGAAAAATTTCCTCCTTGATCTATGTATCTTTTTAATGCCTCTGTTTGTTTATGGGTTGGATACATAATCTTTGTGTTTAAAAAGTTAAAGGACAATTACATCCTATCTGAGCACGAGTAATCTTTACGAGGCGAATTAACTCCCCTTCATCCCTATTTTTAACAGTATTATATAGATCTATCTTATTTTCTTCTTGCATGAAGCAAGGTTGTGTTGAAAGATCAGGAAGAATATATATTGATTGATTTTCTTTGCAGTATTGCTCAGGATTTGATACTAACGGAGATTCTACGAATGCACATGGTATGAATACAATTTTTATGTTCGGGTTGTTAGGTTTTAAAAATAGTACTTTGTTCTCCTCTTCTCTAGATCTTTTATAGCCTAGTGAAGAAGCTAACTTCTCAATATTTCTAAATGAAAGATAATGCTTTTCTGTCTCTGGAAAGTATTCAATTAAATATAGTTCTAGATTTAATTCT
>CALLXA010000025.1 GCA_938015795.1 uncultured bacterium
ATCTATTCTGTCCAACCCTTAGAACTTGCATACCAAGTAGAGCTATTCGCGTCATCATCAAAAGCTGCTGCTACAGCATAATCTGAATCTGTTTTAGTATCATATGGAATATCCTTAACAGCAGGAACATCAACTATTGTTCCATCCAAACCGTTACCTGTGCAGTAATATCCTAATTTATTAACATCTTGGAAGCCTCCTAATGATACACAAACAACAATCTCTTGACCCGTAGAATCAATATCAATAGTGTATGTAGCATCAGATCCACCATCAAATTCGTCAATATATTCAGCCAAAGCACCACCTTCACCTAACAATACTGAAGGTGCCATTTCACTTGCAGTTGATGAGTATGGAAACTCTCTATTATCTGTATAGTAACTTTGAGCAGCTTGATATATTTGGTCTGCAGCATTTTGGTGCTCAATTTTGTTAGCTCTCTGAATTGCAAATCTACCACTAGCAATACCTACAGCCATCAAAATAATGATAATACCCATAACGATAAGCATTTCAACAAGTGTAAACGCTTCGTAGGATTTAATCTTTCTCATATAATTCTGAACAGTTTAATTTATGTATTAAATAAGTTACACAAGTTTTTTAACCTTGTCAACTAACCAATTACAGATGACAATTGGAACATAGGCATATAGATAGCTATAGCTATAAAACCAATTGCTAGACCCATTACAATCAAGAACAATGGTTCTAAAACAGCTGACATATTAGTAGTTGCAACATCAACTTCCTCTTTGTAATACTGAGAAATTTTAGCCAAAACAGCATCAATCTCTCCAGTCTCTTCTCCAACAGCAATCATACTACTAACAAGAAGAGGGAAGTACTCACTTCTAGCAATAGGGATAGCCAAAGCACCACCTTTTTCAATTTCTTCTTTTGCATCCAAAACAGCATCTCTAAACATTTGATTACTCAATGATTGAGCAGTTAATTCCAAAGCACTTAAGATAGATAAACCACTAGATAGAAGTAGTGCAAGTACCCTTGTAAATTGTGCCAATTGCATTCTAGAAACAATTTGACCAACAATGGGAATTCTTAAAACTAATTTATCTCCATTTCTTTTACCTTTCTCTGTACTAAAATAATACTTACCACCAATAACAATAATCAATAAAATAACTAAAATAGCCCACCAATAATTTATCAAAAAACTACTCATATCCATAAGTAAAGTTGTTGTCCAAGGTAAATCTGCACCAAAATCACCATATATTTCAGCCATAGAGGGAACTAATACGAACATCATAAGGAGAAGAACAGCAACAATAACAGAGAGAATGATAATAGGGTATATCATGGCAGATCTTAATTTATCTCCCAATGCTTTACTATCTTCCAACTCAACAGCCAATCTTTCCAATATTGTTTCTAAATTACCACTTTGTTCTCCAGCTTCAATTAAGTTTAAAGTAACAGGATCAAAGATCTCTTCCTGTTCTCTAAAAGAATCTGATAAAGATTTACCCGATTGAACAGCATCTAATACTTCCTTTAGAACTTTTTTAAACATAGGGTTACTTGCTTGTTGTACCATAATCTCTAAAGCTCTTGATAGAGGAAGGCCAGCACCAACCATAGTAGCCATCTGTCTCATAAATACAACCTTGTCCTTCATAGGTACACCACCGATATTGATTTCATTCAATTTTTCCCAATCAATACCCATAGCTTCTTTAACACTAACAATAATCAAACCTCTGTCATGGAGGATATCCGTTACAGCATTAGCATCTCTAGCTTCAATATTGCCACTTACAATTTCACCTTTTGTATTTCTTGCCGAGTATTTAAAATTTTTCATAACTATATCTTAAAATTAAGTTTTTAATAATCTAACAACTTCCTCTGGATATACAGCATATTCCTGTGCCTTTTGAATATTAATAATTCCTTCTCTAACAAGATTTACCAATGATCTTTCTAATGATACCATTCCAATATCTGAGCTTGTCCTAATTATATTATCAACCTGATTTGTTTTACCTTCACGAATAAGGTTAGAAACAGCAGGATTTGATAGCAAGATTTCAGATACAGCTCTTCTTCCACCTTTATCCAATGGAATTAATCTTTGAGCAATAACTGCAGCCAATATATTTGATAGCTGAGTTCTAACTTGTTGTTGTTGATTTTCAGGGAACACATCAATAATACGATCAATGGTCTGAGAAGCACTATTGGTATGAAGTGTTGCAAAAACTAAATGACCTGTTTCAGCAAGAGTAATAGCAGATGATATCGTTTCGTAATCTCTCATCTCACCAACTAGGATAACATCAGGATCTTGTCTTAGAGCACTTCTAAGGGCTATTTCCCAAGAATGAGTATCATCATTCATCTCTCTTTGATCTATCAATGCTTTCTTACCTTCAAATACATACTCAACAGGATCCTCAATAGTTACAATATGACAAAATCTCGTTCTATTAATATCTTCCAATATCGCAGCTAAGGTTGTACTCTTACCGTGACCTGTAGGACCAGTAACAAGAACCAAACCCTGTTTTAACTTACCAAATTGATGATACATTTGAGGAAGCATCAATTCTTCAATTGTTCTTACTCTAGAAGGTATTAATCTAAAAGCAGCTGACAAATTCTTCATTGAGTAATATGCATTTATCCTGAATCTGGCAGTAGTAGAACCTTGATATGTATATGCAAAATCAACTTCTCTGTTAACTTCTAATAGCTCTTTCTTCTCATCAACAAGTACAGAAAGAATTAAGTCTTCAGCATCTTTTGGACTAATTATTCTCTCTCCAACCTCTTCTAATTCACTGTCTATTCTTAATACTGGTGGATATCCAACACTGATATGTATATCAGAGGCGTTCCTGTTTACTGCCAACGCCAACAAATCCTGCATGTTATAGTGTTCAGAGTTAAAGGAAAAATCTCCATTCTCATCTAAAGGTTGTGTTATATCTATATTTTTACCAGATTTAGCAAGGATGCTATCTCTAACAAGATCTCTTTTCTCTTCTTTATCTAAAGAAATAGGGTTTGCAAGATTATTTTCCTTTGGCGTTCTTTCCATTGCCTTTGGTTTTTTAATGTCTGGCATAATATCTTCTAAAGTTCCTCTTACTGGACCAATAGTTCCCATTGTCATAGCAGAGGAGGGGAGTGGAGCAGGTTCCTGAGTTAAAATTTGATTAATATCGATTTCTGGTTCAACTGGTTTCTCTTCCATCTTAGGCAATGGTGATGGTTGAGAGACATAGCTTTTATTTTCAGTAACTTCATCTTGAATTGGTTTGCTTTGTTCAACAGATGTATTATCTAAAACATTTTGAGTTGGTAATTCTGGTTCCAAAACAGGCGGAGTAGTAGGTACTGGTTGTTGAACAACAGGTGTTGCTTGATTTGCGACAGTAGGTGCAACGCCTTGATTGTTAGAGAAATCTGGGTATGTAAATTGTGTATTATTTGGGGCAGTATTGTTATCCATATTTTTACATTGTAATCTAAAATTTATTCTTTTGAAACCCTAAGAACTTCTTCAATACTAGTAATACCTTCAAGAGCTTTAAGATATCCATCTTGAATCATACTAATCATACCCTGTTCTTTTGCAATTCTATCTATCTCTGCATCAGATACATTACCCATAATCATCCGACTAACACTTTCACTAACATCTAAGACTTCAAATATACCAATTCTTCCTGTGTATCCTGATCCTCCACACTTATCACAACCTTTACCACGGTAGAGATAGAGTATTGGCTTTCCATCTGGACCAATTTCTGGAGCTTTCATAATAGAGGCTGTTTTTTCTTCTTTCTTTTTCTTTGACTCAATAACTCTGTTTATATATGTAACTAAATCAAAATCTTTGACGTCTTTTAGAGTATCTAAAACATTCTGAAGAACCTCTGGTGATGCAGCATATGCTTCCATACAGTGAGGACAAACTTTTCGAGGAAGTCTTTGAGCAACAACTGTTCGCATTGTAGAAGAAAGTAGGTAAGGCTCAATACCCATATCTAACAAACGAGGAATAGCTGCAGCTGCACTGTTCGTGTGTAATGTAGAAAGTACTAAGTGACCTGTCAATGATGCTTGTACAGCAAGTTGCGCAGTTTCTTGATCACGGATTTCACCTACCATAACGATATCTGGGTCTTGTCTAAGAACTGATCTCAAACCATTTGCAAATGTAAGGCCAACATCAGGATTAATCTGTACTTGTGTTACGCCTGGGATTCTAATTTCAACAGGATTTTCTAAAGAAATGATGTTTACTTTTGGATCATTAACCTTAATCAAAGAACATGCTAATGTTCTTGTTTTACCACTACCAGTAGGACCAGTAACTAAAACAATACCATTCGTAACTTGTAGTGCATCTAAGAAAATTTTGTATGCATTTCCTCTTAACCCTGTAGACTCCAATGTAATACCAGAAGTATCTGATTCCAACAATCTCATAACAACTTTTTCTCCATATATCGTAGGCATAATAGAGACACGTAAGTCTATCTTTTCACCATTGATCTTGATAGGGAATCTACCATCTTGAGGTACTCTTTTTTCATCAATCTTAAGATTAGACATAATCTTCAATCTTGAGACCAATGAAGGATTAAGATTTCTAGGTAAATTCAATCTCTCTGTCATAACACCATTTATTCTAAACCTCACTCTTGTTCTGTTTTCCATTGGTTCAATATGGATATCAGAAGCCTTTGATGTGGCACCATATTGCAATACAGCGTTAACAATCCTAGCTACAGGAGCAGTTTGTAAATCAACACTACCTAGCAAATTCAAATCCTCATGAATTTCAGTAACTGGCATATCAACATTCTCTAAAGCCTCAGTAACCTCTGAGCTCATCATATC
>CALLXA010000026.1 GCA_938015795.1 uncultured bacterium
ATTAAAAACAGATTGAGTAACAGAGCTGTTGCTATAACTTTACCAATTGGTAAAGAGCAAGCTATGAGAGGATATGTTGATTTGGTAAAACTTAAGGCATACACATATGAAGGTGTAAATACACCTGATTTGATCGAGGGTGATATTCCTGATGATATGAAAGATATTGTTGCTAAGTATAGAGAAACTTTGATTGAGGCACTTGCTGAGCAAGATGATGATTTAATGGAGAAATATTTTGCAGGTGAAGAGATATCTTTAGATGAGTTGTATGCAGCACTAAGAAAAGGAACTCTTAATAGTGAAATATTCCCAGTACTTGGAGGTGACTCTAGAACAGCAATGTCTAAAACATTATTAGATTATGCAACATTGTGTCTTCCTTCTCCATTAGATATTCCAGCAATCAAAGGTGTTCATCCTAAGACAAAAGAGGAAATAGAGAGACATGCTGATGAAAAGGAACCTTTTTCTTCTTTGGTGTTTAAGATTGTAAATGATCCACATATTGGAAATCTTTCATATTTCAGAGTTTACTCTGGAACTATAGTTGCAGGTACATATGTACTTAACTCAACTAAGAATATTAGAGAAAGAGTAGGAAGACTTGTGCTTATGCATGCAGATGATAGAGAAGAAGTCCCTATGTTAAGAGCTGGTGATATCGGAGCTATTGTTGGTCTTAAAGATTCTATAACTGGTGATACTCTTTGTGATGAATCTAATCCAATTATTTTAGAACAGATCGATTTTGCTGAGCCTGTTGTATCCCAAGCTATTGAACCTGCTACTAAATCTGATGAAGAAAAGATGTCTGAAGCATTGGTTAGATTGGTTAAAGAAGATCCTACATTTAGAGTTGAAACAAATAGAGAAACAGGTCAAACAATTATCTCTGGAATGGGTGAGTTGCATTTGGAAATTGTTGTAGACAGGTTAAAGAGAGAATTTAATGTAGCTGCAAATGTAGGAAAACCACAAGTAGCATATAGGGAGACAATTAAATCTGAAGTTCCTGAAGTTGAAGGTAGATATGTTAAGCAGTCTGGTGGTAAGGGTCAGTATGGTCACTGTTGGTTGAAGTTAGAACCTAATGAAACTGGTAAAGGTTTTGAATTTATAAACGCTATTAAAGGTGGATCTATTCCTAGAGAATTTATTCCTGCTATTCAAAAAGGTGTTATTGAGGCTATGAAATCAGGAGTTGTAGCTGGATATCCAGTAGTAGATGTTAAGGTTACTTTGTATGATGGTTCTTACCATGAGGTAGATTCGTCTGAAGCTGCATTCAAAGTTGCTGGATCAATGGCTTTTAAAGAAGGATGTAGAAGAGGTGCTCCTGTATTGTTGGAGCCAATTATGAAAGTGTCTGTAGAAACACCTGATGATTATATGGGTGATGTAACTGGTTCTTTGAGTAGTAAGAGAGGTCAAATACAAGGTACTGAAAGTATTGGTAATGGTATTAGTAGGATCGTTGCACATGTGCCTCTTGCTGAACTTTTTGGTTACACAAGTGAATTGAGATCTCTCACCAGCGGTAGGGGAAGTTCTACTATGGAACCTTCGCACTATGGTGAAGTTCCTAGAAGTGTAGTTGAAGAAGTTGCTGCTGGTAAGTAAGAGGTAAGATATGTTCTCTAAAGAGGGGTTTTAAAGCCCCTCTTTTTGTTTCTAAGTGGATCTGTTAATATCGATATTGAAACGTTTTTAAGAATAATCTGGAAATGAAACTAAAAAAAGGTAGTAAAATATTAATAGCAAATGATTCTCTTGGAATTACTGGCGTTCAAACATATGTTTCTAAGACTGCTGAGCATTTGGAAAAAATGGGTTACAGGGTTGTTAGATTGGAACCAAATGACAATGATTTTTTTACATTACCAGCATATAAAGATTTTAACTGGACAGTATTTGCAACTCCGATAGTTACAAGAAAATTACTTCAAGAGAAACCAGATGCTATATTAATAACTACAATTGAGGCACCAATTGGCACTGCAACCAAAAATGTATGTGAATTCTTAGAAATATCCAGATATTGTAAATCGTGTCCATATACAGCATCTTACACTACTGATCATGGTATGTTTGTAAA
This sequence comes from uncultured bacterium, assembly GCA_938015795.1. Lineage (GTDB taxonomy): Bacteria > Patescibacteriota > Dojkabacteria > SC72 > SC72 > CALLXA01. Next base: position 2,099 of record CALLXA010000026.1, read on the forward strand.
AAAACTCTTAGAACAATCTTTAGTTGGAAGTATTTCTAGTCGAATTGATATTGCTAAGAAAATTGAAAACAAGGTTGTTGACTTTTCTGAAGCACAGTTCTTAAGAAGTAAATACTACGGAGCTAAAAAAATCATGGTCAATGCTCAAAGTTCAAAGGAGAAGCTTGAAAAGATGAAACTTAAAAATGTAGAAATATCAAAAAGAGGAATTGATGCTTTTCAGTTTCATTTGCCAACAAAGGATGATGAAAATCCATATGAGCAATATGATTGGTATCGAGAGAAAAAATTACCGATTCTTATTTATTTGGGTAGGGTTGCTTATGAGAAAGATATTCAGTTATTTTTGGAGGGTGATTTGCCAGGGTATCATCGGGTAGTGGCTGGTGATGGTCCAGCGATGGAATACTTGAAAAGTATTTCTAAAGGTAAGAAAAATATTCATTTTGTTGGTAAGGTAGATTATAGTAAAGTTAAAAACTATTTCCAATATGCTAGGGTTACATTTTTTCCAAGTAGTTTTGATACATTTGGACAAACAATCGTAGAGTCAGCTGCTTGTGGTACTCCTGTGGTTGGTTTTAATGTTCAAGGACCTAAAGATGTTATAAAAAGGGGAGTTATGGGGGTTATTGTGCCTTCTGGTACTAGCTTATTTAGTGGTTTGTCAAAAGCTTTGAGGATAAATAGGAAGAAATGTTCTAGGTATACACTTAAGAGTTTCTCTTGGGGAAAAGCTACTATGGAATTGTTGGAGAATTTGTATCCAATAAAGTGGAGGAAAGGTATTGCATAAAAAGTAACTTTTTGATAATATTCAACGCAGGTTCCTTAATAAGCAAGGATTCTGATTCAATATTGTAAGAAATATTTATTATATAATTTTTAAATTAATATATTCATGGCAGAATTCACAAGAACAAAGCCTCACATGAATATCGGAACCTTGGGTCATGTAGACCACGGTAAGACAACATTGGTTCGAGGTATTCTTAATGCTCATTCACCTGAAGCAGCAAAGATGATTGATAAGCTTGATAAAGATCCAGTATCTAGAGCAAAATCAATTACAATTGCTGTGGCTCATGTAGAATTTGAAACAGATACTAGACATTACGCATTAGTAGATTGCCCAGGTCACAAAGACTACATTAAGAATATGATCACAGGTGCAGCTCAAATGGATGGTGCAATTTTGGTTATATCATCAAATGATGGTGCAATGCCTCAAACTAAAGAACATTTGTTACTTGCAAAGCAGGTTGGTGTTCCTAAGATTGTTGTTTTCATAAATAAATTTGGAGATGCTGATGAGGAGATTTTGGAATTGATTAAGGCAGATGTTGCTGAATTGTTAGAGAAGTATGGATATGATGCAAACTCTCCAATTATAGTTGGTGATGCATTGAAGGCTGAAAAAGGTGAACAAGAGGGACTTGATGCTGCTAGAGAATTGATGAAAGCTGTTGATGCTCATATAGAGATTCCTGAAAGAGATGTTGAAAAGCCATTCTTGATGCCAATTGAGGACGTTTTCTCAATCGAGGGAAGAGGTACAGTTGTAACAGGAAGAATAACTAGAGGTGTTGTTAAAGTTGGAGATAATGTAGAAGTATTGGGAATGGGAAGAAAACCACAAAAGACAGCAGTTACAGGAGTAGAGATGTTTAACAAATCTATGACTGATGCTCAAGCAGGTGATAATGTAGGTATTCTTTTGAGAGGATTCAAGAGAGAGGATGTTGAAAGAGGACAATCCCTATCACTACCTGGTTCTGTTCAAACACATACTGAATTTAAAGCAGAGGTATATGTTTTGAATAAAGAAGAGGGTGGAAGACACACACCATTTGTATCTGGATATAAACCTCAGTTCTATGTAGGTACTGCAGATATAACAGGTGAAGTTGTTTTACCTGAAGGTGTAGAAATGGTAGCACCTGGTGATAATACAGAGTTTACAGTAAATCTAGTATCTCCAGTTGTAATTGAAAAAGGACAAACATTTGCTATCAGAGAAGGTGGTCAAACTGTTGGTCAAGGTGTTGCAACAGAGATTATTAAGTAGTTTTAGCTTAGGAGTAGGACGATGTCCTACTCCTAAATTATATTTAAGTTAGCTCTTTTAAATAGCATGGCTAATATGACAGCAAGAATCAGAGTAAAACTAAAAGGTTACGATTCGGTGGTTTTAGACAAATCAGCAAAAAGTATTATTGAAACAGCAGTAAGTACTGGAGCAAAGGTTGCTGGACCAGTTCCTTTGCCTACAAGAAAGAGGAAAATTGCAGTTAATCGTTCGCCATTTATTTATAAGAGCTCAGTTGAGCATTTTGAGATAAATACACATAAGAGAGTTATCGATATTATAGATCCAACTCCTAAGACAATAGATGCGTTACAACATCTACAAATGCCTGCTGGTGTAGGAATCGAAATACAGTAATAATTTTGAATAATTAGAAATGAAAGCTTTATTAGGATTAAAAAAAGGAATGACAAGAATATTCAAGGATGAAAAAGTAATCCCTGTTACTGTTGTCGAAGTAAAAGACTGTGTTCTTTCAAACAAGGAAGAAAAAGGTTTTGAGCTAGGTTTAGGTGATATGAAAAATCCTAACAAAGCTATAACTGGAAAGTACAGTGAAGTTAAGAGAGTTCCTAGATTTAGACAATACTTCAGAGGTAGCTTAGAGAACAATGTAGGAGAAGAAATAAAAGCGGATACTTTTGAAGCTGGTGAAAAAGTTACTGTTATGGGAGTATCAAAAGGTAAAGGCTTCCAAGGTGTTGTTAAAAGATGGGACTTTAAAGGTGGACAGAGAACACGTGGTCAGTCTGATAGGTTGAGAGCTCCTGGTTCTATAGGTGCTGGTACTGATCCTGGTAGAGTATTGAAAGGGAAGAGAATGGGAGGAAGAATGGGACAAGATACTATTACTATAAAAAATAAAGAAATAGTTGATATTAAGGGTGAATATCTGTTAATATCTGGACCACTTCCTGGTTCTGATGGAGATTTAATTGCTATATATACAGAAAAATAACATGGCAGAAGAAAAGAAAGCAAATACAATTAAAGAAGTAAACTTAGATCCAAGAGTATGGGAAGTTCCATATAATGAAGATTTGTTGTCTCAAGTTCTCTATGTATATAGGAATAATGAAAGAAAGGGAACATCTACAGTTCAAACTAGAGGTGATGTAAGTGGTGGTGGTAGAAAGCCATGGAAACAAAAAGGTACAGGTAGAGCAAGAGTTGGTTCTACAAGATCCCCTCTATGGATTGGTGGTGGTGTCACTTTTGCATCTAGTACAAGTAGTAGGAACTGGAGTAGAAGGATAAACAAGAAGATGGCAAGGAAAGCTACATGTATATTGTTAACAGAAAGATTGAAAAATAATGAATTAGAATTTGTTACACTTCCTGAAGCTAAATCAACGGAGTTGAGAAGTTCATTGTTAAAAAATG
>CALLXA010000027.1 GCA_938015795.1 uncultured bacterium
TAAGTGACTGAATCGCTATATTTTTTACTTACTAAGAATTTTGCTACCAATTGAGGGAAAGATAATAGCGACATTGCAAAAATTACTGGCATAACACCAGATTGTGTTAGTTTCAAAGGTATGTAATTATCAAGGCTTCCTCCAGCTCTCACTCTTCTTGAATATTGTATCGTGACTCTCCTTTCGGCTTGTGTTACAAAAACTACTGCAACTATCAATATCAATGCTATTCCAAAGAATACTATTTTCTGGAAGTCGTCCATAATTGCAATATTTGTTCTTATTGATCCTGGTATTCCAGCAACTATACCTAAAAAGATAAGATAGGATGATCCGCCTCCAAGTCCTTGTTCCGACACTAATTCACTTAACCACATCATAATCATAGAGCCTCCTGTGAGAGTTGCAGACATTGTTATTAATTCAACAGTAGAAAGATCCCCTATTAGCCCGAATCCTTTGAGGGTTGAATATATGACAAATGATTGAAGTATTGCTAATGGTACAGTTGCAAATCTTGTATACATACTAATTTTTCGTCTTCCCTCTGGGCCTTGTTTTTTAAGTTCTTCAAGAGCAGGTATGACAGAGCCTAGTAGTTGAAAGATGATGGAGGCATTAATGTATGGTGTCAATCCTATGGCAACAACAGATGCGGTTTCGAGCACTCCTCCTGATACGGTTGAGAGTATTTCACCAAAACCAGTTCCTGAGAATAATTGTACCAATGCATCAGATGGTATTCCTACAACAGGAATAGCTGCCAATAGTCTGAATACAAAAAGAATTATAAGAGAAAACAATATTTTCTTTCTAATCTCCTTTGTTTTTAATATCGAGATGATTTTTTCTTTTATTTTGTTCATTCTAATGTAGAGGTTACTTAACTGTACCCCCTGCTTTTTCTATTTTTTCAACTGCAGAGGAAGAGACTTTTATATTTTCTACTACGAGTTTTTTTGTAATTTCTCCTTCACCGAGTATTTTAACATTTTCCGCATTTCTTTTAATCAATTTCTTCTCTGTTAATGTTTCGATTGTTACTGTATCCCCATCTTTGAAGTTTTCCTCTAAATCAATTATGTTAACAACTTCATTGTTAATATGATCAGCTTTGTTAAAACCTCTGAATTTAGGCATTCTTCTATAGAATGGTGTATTACCACCTTCAAAGAATACTAGTGATTTATGTCCAGATCTTGATTTCTGACCTTTCATACCTCTTCCAACTGTATGACCACCGACTCCAGATCCATATCCTCTTCCTTTTCTTTTAGCTTTATCTGTTTTATTTTTTCTTTTTGTTATTGATTCGAGATGCATTATTTTTTATCGCTTACTTTAGTTTCTTTTTTAACTTCTTTTCTTGTACTTTTCTTTGGGTCAAAGTTCTTTCCCTTGTATCCACCTTTTTTGTCAGTTCCATTTTCTCTCTTTTTCATATCTTTTTCTTTCTTTTCCTTATCTGCTTGGTTCTTTAATTCTACTCTGTCTCTCATACCACTCATTCTTTCTAATACTCTTCCTTTTTTAAGTTTCTTCAAAGCCTCAAATGTACAGTATGCATTTGCATTTGGTTCATTTGATCCTAAAACTTTTCCATATACGTTTTCAATACCTGCTAATTCTAATACTGTTCTAACAGATGATCCAGCAATTACACCAGTTCCTGATTTTGCAGGTCTCAAAAGAACTTGTGCAGCACCAACCTTATGAACAATTTCATGAGGAATGGTATCTCCGATTAGTTCAATTTTAACAGCTGCTTTTGTAGCTAAGCTTTCACCTTTTTCAACAGCACTTCTAACATCTACACCCCTACCCAATCCTACACCTACTGTTCCATTATGATCTCCGACAACAACAATTGTACTAAATCTCAACCTCTTTCCACCTTTAGTTACTTTTGCAACTCTTCTTATTTTAAGAGATTTCTTATCAAACTGACCTCTTTCTCTTTTGTTGTTTCTTTTTCTTTGTTCCACTTTTTTATTATTACTAAATTTTAACTCCGTTATTTCTTAATTCATCAGCAAATGATTTTACCAAACCGTGATATCTATATCCACTTCTATCAAAAACTGCTTCATCAAATTTGTTTACTTCTTTTGCAAAATTTTTAGCCATTTTTATAATTTCTTCTTCTTTTTTCTTAGACATCATCGATTTAACAACTATACTCTTTTCATCGTTAGCAATACCTGCATAGAAATATCTATTGCTTTTAAATACAAAAATCCTAGGTTTAGTTGCTGTTCCATTTACATTTTTTCTTATATGTAACTTTCTTTTTTGTCTTTTTTGTTCCTTTGTTTTATTCATATCTCTTTGTTAATAATTATTTTTAAGCAGCAGCTGATTTTGAACTCTTTCTTCTAATATATTCACCCGCATATCTAATACCTTTTCCTTTATATGGCTCAGGTTTTCTTATTGATCTTATCTTAGCAGTACATTCACCTACTTTTTGTTTATCTGATCCTTTTACTACAATTTTGGTTTCATCTGGAACTTCAAAAGATATTCCTTCTGGTGCTTCCATTTCTACAGGATGATTCCATCCTAAGCTCATTACTAATTTAGTACCTTCTAGTCTTGCTCTATATCCAACTCCTACTAATTCAAGTTTTTTTTCAAAACCACTTTTTACTCCAGTAATAGCATTAGCTAGTAACATTCTAAATGTACCATGACTAGATTTTGATTGTTTAGTCTCATCTTTTCTTTTAACAATTACTTCATTGTCTTTAATTTCGGCACTGATATTAAAAGGTAGAGTTATTTCAATCTCTCCTTTAGGTCCTTTAACAACAACATTCTTATTGTTAATATTTACTTCAACACCTTGTTCAATTGTAATTGGTTGTTGTCCTATTCTAGACATAATTACCAAATTTTACAGATTAATTCTCCACCTAGTTTTTTACTTTTAGCTCTTGCACCAGTCATTAGGCCTTCAGAGGTACTTATTATCGATATACCTCTACCATTCATAATTGGTACAATTTCTTTAGTAGATACGTAGATTCTTTGTCCAGATTTACTTACTCTTTCTAAATGAGTAATAACAGGTTCTTTATCATAATATTTCAATGTAACACTTACTACTTTGTCATTGATTTCATAATCAGTTATCATTTCTTCTTCTTTAAGAACTCTTAGTAACTCGTTATTAACTTTTGTATTAATAACTTCTACTGTCTCTTTTTTTCTTTGTATTGCATTTTGTATTCTTGCTAACAAATCTGCTATTAAATCGTTCATAATATTTTTTATAAATTTACCAAATAGATTTTTTAACGCCAGGTATTTTACCTTCACTTGCCATTTTTCTGAAGCAAATTCTACATACTCCGTAGTGTCTCATAAATCCTCTAGATCTACCACAAAGACTACATCTGTTATAGACTCTACTTTGAAATTTAGAACTCTTCTTCAATTGTTTTGCTTTATACTCCTTAGCTTCTGTTGACATCTTTCTTAAAAGGGAATCCAAATTTATCTAATAATAGTTTTCCTGACTTCGCATCTTTAGCTGTTGTAACGATTGTTACTTGCAAGCTTCTAACTTTAGTAATGTTGTTAGGGTCTATTTCTACAAATATTGTGTGATCTTCAATTCCTAGTGAGTAGTTTCCAGCTTGATCAAATCCTTTAGGGTTTAATCCTCTAAAATCTTTAGTTCTTGGTAATGCTATATTTACTAATTTATCAAAGAACTCCCACATTTTCTCTTTTCTTAATGTTACAGATACTCCTACTTCCATACCTTCTCTGATTTTGAATGCCGAGATAGCTTTCTTAGCCTTATTGATCATTGGTTTTTGTCCAGAAATCTTTGTTAACATATCAACAATTTCTTCCATTGCTGCTTTGTTATTCAATGTTTCTCCTGCACCAACATTTATTACAATCTTTTCAAGAGTAGGTACTGACATAACATTGTCAAAGTTACCTTCCTTCATTAATTCCATTTTTATTCTTTTGTTATATTCTTCTCTTAATCTTGCCATATCTATTTAGTTTCTTTTTTAGATTTAGATTCTTTTTTTGTTGTCTTCTCTTCTATTTTTTCTTCTTTCTTCTCATCAAATGCTTTACCACACTTTTTACATATTCTT